>CAYNNS010000149.1:0-7532 GCA_964398345.1 uncultured Gemmatimonas sp.
GCTGTGTTACGTGACGCCCAAGGAGCACCTGGGTCTGCCGGACAAGGACGACGTGAAGGCGGGCGTAATCGCCTACAAGATCGCCGCCCACGCGGCCGATCTGGCCAAGGGTCACCCGCAGGCGCGGGAGTGGGATGCTGCGATGTCCAGGGCGCGCTTCGAGTTTCGCTGGGAGGATCAATTCAACCTGGCGCTCGACCCGCTCACGGCGCGGAGCTTCCACGACGAGAGCCTGCCGGCCGAAGGGGCCAAGTTCGCGCACTTCTGCTCGATGTGCGGCCCGAAGTTCTGCTCGATGCGGATTACCCAGGACCTGCGCGAGCTGGCGCAGGGGATGGCTGAGAAGTCGCACGAGTTTCGGGAGCGGGGTGGGGAGCTGTACGTGAGGCAGAGAGACTGAGGGGCAGCGGGGCGGGGCGGTCTGCCCCTCCGCCCTACTTACGGCACGATCTGATACTCGACTGGAATCGCCTCTGCGTCCGCCGGCTTCTTCGGGCTGTTCTTGCCCCAGACCACCAGAAATGAAACCTGATTCACCTTGTTGATCCCTGCGGTTCCCTGAACAATCGTGACCCAGGCTCCCGGAGCAGTGCTCAGTTTGGTGAGTGCCATCGAGGGCGGTGATTTCGCCTTGACCGTGTCCGGAATCGCGGTGCTCAGTCTGGCCTGCAGCCTATAGGGACCGTTGGTGGTCGTGTTCACGGTGCCGTTGACCCAGAGGTCACCGGTTGGTTCCCGGTCTCCCCGCACGAGTGCTGATTTCGAGACCACGGACCCCACCAGGGGGACCGTTGCGGACACGGTGTTTGTCTTGGGTCCGACCTGTCCAAGCGCCAGGGCCGGGAGACTGACACTTGAAAGGAGTAGCAGTACGGCGCGTCTGGTGGTAGCCATGCGGCCCCGTCGCAAAGAGTGAAGAATCAGAATCGTTGGCATTTTCCGCACCGAGCATGCCATTGGGTTTCACTGCTGATGCGGAGCAGTTTCTCTGGCATCCCGCAAGACTTCATGCACCGGCATGTCGTTCGCGAACTCGAATCGCTGCGCGCCAACCACAGTTTCGCTGCGCATGCAACGCACCTCGCCGTGAGGTACCTAACCCGCACGCTGTCGCGTTTCCTCGGAGTGCCCAGGTGCCTCCCCCGCGCCCCGGTCTCGACTCGTTCGAGCTGAGCTAAGCCAACTCCCGGCCTGGTCACGCCTTCCATGCAGCGTAACCTGCGCAACTGCAAAGTTGCGCAGCCGCGTCAGCAATTCTTACGAAGCGTCAAATTGTGCGACGAAAAGTCGTGAAATGGCACAAATTGTCCTGATCTGCGGCACTGATCCGGGCTCGCTTTCGGGGCCGCCGGAGTTTGTCGCACCACCCATTTCACTCTTTTGGAGGCAGTATGCGCAAGGGTTTACTCCTTTCCGTTCTGGGCTTGGCCCTGACGGCGGCCGCCGGCCCGGTGTCGGCACAGTTGACGTGTAACGCCACCAACCCGAGTCCGGCGGGTGACTGCTCCCTGACCAACACGGTCAGCGGCACGGTCAACGACATGGTGCAGCTGACCATCAGCTCCAACACCACGGTGCTTCCGGCGTTTACGCTGGCCGAGTTCAATGCCGGCAAGCGCACCGGAGTCTCGGGCCCCACCCTGACCGTCAACGCGAATCGCGCCTGGCGGGTCAGCATCAAGGGTGCGGCGTTCACCGGGACTGGTAACAATGCCAAGCCCGTTGGCGAGCTGCGCTGGAAGGACGACGTCGACAACACCAGCTATGCGGGTCTGACTACCTCGGCGGTGCCTTTCTTCCCCGGCGCCGGCAATGGCTCGGCCACGAACAGCATGGTCCGGAACATCGGCTATGAGTGGCTGCTGTCGTTCGCGACCGACACGCCTGGTGGCTACAGCCAGGTCGTGACCTTCACGCTCAGCGCTCCGTGAAGTTGAAGTACTTCGCTGCCTCCATGGTGTCCGGCGGCGTGCTTCGGCACGTCCGCCGGGTGCCTGGTGGTGCGCTGATTCCTGGCGCCCTCTTCGCTCTCTCCTCCCCTTGCGCGGCGCAGGTCGCCGTGGACCGCTTGGAGATCGTGTTTCAAACCAAGGCGGGCGACCCCCGGCTTGGCGTCATCACGCTGCGGAACGATGGTGCGCAGACCGTGCAGGCCCTGGTTCGTTTTGAGGACTGGGACCGCACGGAAAGCGGGATCAGCCAATGGTATCCGCAGGGCACTCTGCCGTCGTCCTGTGCTTCCCGCATGCAGCTCTTCCCCGCCTCGGTCAGCCTCGATCCGGGCGGGACCCAGGCGGTGCGGGTGATTCTCGACAGCACCGCCACGATCACCAAGGAATGCTGGTCGGCGGTGGTGGTGGAGACGGTACCGCCGCGCGTTGAAGGCGGACGGACCATCACCTATGTGATTCGCACCGCCATCAAGGTCTATGTCGAACCGCCGGCGCTTCACGCCGACGGCGAGATCGCCGACCTCCGAATCCTGCCCAAGACGAATGCCGGGTCCGATTCAGTCGATGTGCTCTTTCATAACACGGGAGAGAAGCATTTGGAGACTACCGGGACGGTCGAGTTCCGCCGGCCCGACAACAGCGTGGCCGCGAAGCTCGAGCTGCCCACGCTGTACACCCTCCCGGCGGCGAAGAGCCGCGCGCGCGTCGGCGTGCCGGCGCTGCCTCCGGGCCGTTATGTCGTGCTTGCCCTGCTGGATTTTGGTGGCGATCAGATCGCCGCGGCGCAGAGTGAGTACGAGGTAATCCCTTAACATGAGGACCGCGCTTGCCTCGCTTGCGCTGGTGCTCGCTTTGAGCGGGAAGCTCGCCGCTCAGGGCACCGTATCGGTTTCGAATTCACCCGCCACGGTTCCTTCACCGACGGCTACGGATTATTCCAATGGCAATTCGCAGTTCAGTCCGACGGTTGGCGCGATGGCGGTGACCGGTAATTGCGGCAACGCGGGTGCCTGCAGCCTGAAGGTTCAAGCCAACTCAAGCGTGATGGCCGTCGACTTCAAGATCATTTCGCGCTCGGATCCCGGCGGCGACTGCCTTGTGACGACGCCTGCCGACGGGACGATCGTATCGATCACAACGACCCCGACGCTGGTCGGGGGTATCAAGAAGAACAAGAACTGCACGTTCAACATCCAGTACCGCGTGACCGGGCTTAGCTACACAGCGTTCACCGCGGGCACGACGAGCACGACGTACACGCAGCCTCTCACGTTCTCCATCACCAGCCCGTGACGCTCCGTCTTCGCCTCTTCGCCTTCGCCCTCCTCGGCCTCGCGCCTGCGCGCAGTGCCGGGGCGCAGAGCGTGCTGGCGAGCAGAGAGGGGAGCGCGGTCGATTCACTGAGCTCGCGCTGGCCGTTTCTGGCCCTCCGCCCATTCGCCCCGGTGAGCAACGACGTCGTGGCTCGCGTGGCGACTCCTGTTGAAGTGAAGGGCGCCCCGCTCTCCTATCAGATCGTCGCCATTCCGTTGCCGAGCGACCTGCCGCGAGACCGGCCGATCTCCTATGAGGTGCTGCAGAGTGGCGGCGTGCCGATCCTCGGCAATCTGTATGGAGTTGTCCGCGCCGACGCCCAGCGCACGGTGTTGCTGACCCTGCCGGTCCCCGGCTCCACGCGCGCCGGCACCGTCCCCATCGCAATGGTGCGCTTTTCGGCGGACGGCGCGACTCCAGTAGACGTCCCCGTGCGGCTCACGATCGCCCCGTTCCAGCGGATCGAGCTGCGTGCTATGGAGGGTCTGCGCGCCGTTCAGCCTGGTGGCCTGCTCACGCTCGGCTTCCGGGTCCTCAACATGGGTAATGTGGCCGACAGCGTAGAGGTGCGGGTTATCACCCCCGCGGGCTGGCAAGTGGCCGGCGGCCCCAACCTCGGCGCCATCGCGCTCGGCGTTCACGAGGCCGCCGATCGCATGCTGAACATCCGACTCCCCCTGACCGGCCCCAATGGCTCGCTCAGCGTGCGGCTCATCGCGCTAGTGCACGGGCAGCCCGTCTCCACCGTGGACATTCCGGTGCAGGTGTTGCTTCAGACTGGCGCCACGCGGCGAGGAGGGCCGGTGCTCACGACCGGCGTGGGCGTTGCCGCCGGCCCCGGCGGTCCGCCCATTGCCGCGTTCACCGCCGCCATCGACGGACAGCTCACCGACGGGATTCAGATCAGCGGGCACACGTCCTTTACGCCGGGTTATTCGGACCGTGCCGCCTACGGCCTGGCCCGCGCGGGTCTCTTTCCCGCGCCCTCCGCGCTCGAGCTCACCGCGCGCGGTTGGCGTGCGGGCCTGGGTCTGATCGGTCCGAAGCTCTCGGATTTGACCGGCACCGCGCTGAGCGGCGAAGGGGCCGCATTCGAGCTGACGCCGTCGGGCTGGAAGGTCTCCGCGTTCGCCGCAGAGCCGCGCTTCGGCCGGGGAACCGGGAACGGGGTGCTCACCGGCGGACGGATCGAGACCCACCTGGGCGGAGCGCTGTTCAGTGGTGCCGTGTCCCACCTGGACGAACAGGAAGGGCAGAATCGCCGGCTCGACGCGCTCGCCCTCGGCGCGAGCGTGCCGGGAATCTTCGCTGGAGCGCTTTCGACGGAGGTCGCCCAGCGCTGGTTTGCCGGCGGTGCCGGGTTAGGCTGGTCCGCCGAATACACCCGCGAACACCTCGGCAACCGCCTCCGGGTGCGGATCAGCGACGCCCCCGGCGGCATCGCGGCCTTCGCCCGCGCCCGCCACGAGCTGTCGGCGGAAGCGGGACAGAAACTCACCAGTCACCTGGGCCTTAGCGGCAACTACTGGCGCACCAGCGATGACCCGACGTCGGGATTCTCCGCGCTGGTTTCGTCGGGCTGGTCCTTCGGCGGGGATGTGCGTCCGCTTGGCGGTCTCGACGCCCGCCTGGACTTCCGTGGCTATGACTTCAGCGCCGCCACGGCCGCTGGCCGGTTCGGCAGCAGCGAGACTTCGCTCGGTGCCTCCGTCAACGCACACCGGGGCTCCATCTTCGGTACGGTTGAAGGCACTTTTGGAAAACTGCAACGCATGACCGGGACTGCCGGAACCACGCTCGTTGAGGCTGCGTTGCGGTCCCAGTTGCGAGCCGCGCTTGGCGTGAGCAGTGCTCGGGGTTTCCTCCAGCTCACCGCTCGCATTGACCAGACGGGCACCGGTGCGGGTTACCTGCCGCGCCAGGCGCAGATCGGGATTCGGGCAGATCACGTACAGCTCCTGACGCTGGGCGGTACTCGCCTCTCGGTAAACGGCAGTCTGGACCGGCTGACCTGGTTCGGAGATCGGGGAGCTTTGACCGCGGCGAGTGCCGGGTTCTCCGCTGAATTCGCGAGTGGCTCCGTGACGCTCGGTGCCGAACGCAATCCGTACGTAGTGAACCCGGGCAGCACCGGCGCCTGGTTTTACGGCGTGCGCTTCGAGCGCAAGACGGGCTTCGCCCGCCTCGGACACAATGAAGTCCACGGCGTGGTTTTCCAGGACCTGAACGGCAACGGATCCCGCGATCCGGGCGAGCCGGGACTCGCGGCGGTGATGGTGCGCCGCGGCGATGAAGTCGCCGCCACATCAGCCGATGGGAGCTTCAGGCTTTCCGAAGGTGCGACGGATGACATCGCGATCGACCCCCTCTCGCTGCCGATGGGCTGGATCGTCGGCAAGACGAGAACCGTAGGCAAGCGCCTCGAGCTCGGCACTGTCGCGGTCGCCTCGGTCGAGTTTACGCTCGACCTTGCAGAGGAAACTCAGGGACGGATTACGGCGGAGGAGCTCGCGCGCGTGGTGGTTCTGGCGACCGATGGCAAGGGCAGGACTTGGGCCGCCCGGACCACCAGCTCCGGCCGCGCTGTGTTCGAGGCGCTGCCCCCAGGACAGTACCGGGTGCAGCTAGACTTTGCCGACATCGTGGAGCCGCTGTCCGCCAGCGAAAAGCTTCCAAACTTCGAGGTAGGCACGGGAACGCCGGTCCAGCGATTCCGCATTATGCTGCGTTCGCGGCCGTTCAAGCTGCAGAACTTCGGCGCTGCCGGCCGCGGTGCCAACGCTGTTTCCGTGTCGACCGGTAGTCCGCCCGGTCCGCCGCCGAGGAATCAGCCATGAGCCGGCTCTTGCTGGTCTTCGGCATCGCGCTGAGCTGCTTTGCCTGCAGCGTGCCCACGGAGGCGTGTACCAGTGGGGCCGATGTCAAAGGCACGTGGAGATACTCCGCGGTACAGGACGCCCCTGCGGGGACCACCCTGTCGGGGACGCTTGCGATCACGCAGCAGAATTGTGGAGGCTTTACCGGTCAGCTCGATGTGGTACAGACATCGGCACTGGGAAGCAGCCAGCACATTGGTGGCCCCGTCACCGGTCGCGTGATCGACGCTGTCTCCATTCGTTTCGATGCAGTACTGGAGGCCACGCCCCGCCAGCACCTCGCCACTATTTCGGGCGACTCCGTAAGCGGCACCTGGCTGCTGCTCGACGGCCAGGGTCACACCGCGAGCGGAACCTTCGGCGGCCGGCGGGAGAGCCACTGATGCGGCGAGAGCGATTCTCCCCCTGGGCCCTCATCGCCGGCATCGTCGCGGCGCTGCTCGCCGTCGACACTGCGCTGGCCTGGGGCCAGACCGCCAGTGCAAGCGTCCAGATGACCGTTACGCAGGTGGTCAATCTGACGATCAGCAGCAACACCCTGAGCCTTCCCGTCTTCACCACAGCGGAGTTCAACGCCGGCATGCGCACCGGTATCACTGGTCCCACGCTCACTGTCAAAGCGAATCGTGCCTGGAAGGTCAGCATCAAGGGGCAGGCCTTCACCGGAACGGGGAACACCTCCAAGCCGGTTTCAGATCTGCAGTGGAGCACGAACGGAACGACCTACACCGGTCTCACCACGAGTCTCGTCCAGGTTCTCCCCGCTTCTGGAAATGGCTCGGCGACCAATAGCACGACCCAGATCATGCTCTACCGGTGGTTGCTGCACACGGGGACCGATACCAAAGGCACCTACTCGATGGTGGTGACCTATACGCTCTCGGCTCCGTAACATTCTGCCCCTCTGCCCCTCCGCCCCTCCGCCCCACTAACTTTCATCCATGCAGGCGCCTCCCGGTGGCGCTGTCATCGCCGCTCTCGGCATCCAGCTGCAACTTGCCGCGAGCCTCCTGTGTTTGGGGCTGGGACTCGTACTGCGGCGCGGCCTCGGCCATCGCCCCTGGGTCACCTGGTGGGCCTGGTCCTTCGGCGCCGTCGCCCTCGCGGTGTTCGCCCTCGCCCTCCGGTACCAGAGCATCCCCATCATCCCGCTGGGCTCGCTGGGTCCCAACGAGACCCAGACGGCCGCCGCGCTCTACGCGATCTATGGCGGCTCCAAGCTCATCTTCCTGGGCTGCCTCCTCGCGGGCACCTGGCTCTACGTAACCCGCCAACCGCTGCCGCGCACCGGCATCGGTGCCGGCATGGCGCTGCTGGTCTCGGTCGCCGTCCTGTTCCTCCTCGCACCGACCGACCTCAACCCGCTGATGGCCTGGCAGGCCGGCATCGC
>CAYNNS010000150.1:0-3187 GCA_964398345.1 uncultured Gemmatimonas sp.
GGTGCGCCCACCGCGCCGCCCCGACGACCTTGCTGTCGAGGACCTGCCAGTCGACGTCGTTCCAGCGAGGGGCGGTCTGGCGAAACGGCGGCATGATCGCGGCGAGGGCGAGCACCAGGAGAGAGCGCATGATCAAAGCTATCCCGGTAGCTTGCAGCGTGCGTCACACTCTTCGAGCCGGTCTCGCCGGGATCGTCGCGGGCTGGACGCTCGGATGCGGCTCCAGGCCTGCCACTGGTCCGGAGCTGGTCGCGACGGTGCACCAGTTCGGCCCGGTGGGCTATCGCGATCCGCTCGGCGCGATCTCTCCCGATGGCAAGTGGCTCGCGACGGCGGCGCACCACCTTCTGCGCGTGCAGGAGGTTGGCAGCACCGCGGCGCGGACGCTGCCTTCGGGCGATGCCCGGATCCTGCATCTCCTCTGGCGGCCCGATGGCCGCCTGGTCACCCAGCAGCCCGACAGCATCGCGGTGTGGTGGCTGTACGATGTTGCGCAAGGCACGCGGCGTCCGCTCTGGCCATCGGGGACCGTGCTGCGCGACAGTGCCGGACACAGCGTCGCACCCGCCGAGCTGCGCGAGCTCGCCTGGTCCGCCGACGGCTCGCGACTCGCCGGCGTGCAGCTCACCTCCGCACAGTCGGTGCTCTGGATTCTCGATTCTGCCGGCAACGCGCTCCGCACGCACTCCTCCCCGGCCCGACTGGGTTATCCGGTGTGGCTCCGGGACGGGCGCATTGGCTGTCTCGCGTTCTCAGGCGATGCACAGCGGGTTACTCTGCCCTGTGGCGAAGGCTCGCCCGCCGGGCTCGAGGCCAGGGAAGCCTACGGTCCGCTCGCGGCGTCGCCCGACGGCAAGCTGCTCTACCTGGCGTTGCCGGACGGGCACGGCTTCGTGAGTCTCTGGGCGTGGAACGTGGCTGCCGGTACGGGACGCCCGCTCGCCGCCATGGGTCGCGACACCTACGCGCCTTCGGTCAGCGGCGACGGTACGTTGCTCTTCAAGAGCCAGGAGTACTGGACCGAGGTCGCGGTGATGCCCGCCTCGGGCGGCGCCGCCGAGCTGCGCACCGCCTTTCAGGCGGAGACTCCGTCCTGGGATCCGGCGGGCAAGCGGCTCGGCATTACCTACGGCAGCTGGCGCCGGGTGAGCGACGACTTCCGCTATCCCGATATCGCGCAGGACGCGGGCATCATTCCCGCTGAGGGGACTGCCCCCGCCACCGCACCGGCGGAAGTGGTGCAGGCTTCGCCCTCCGAAGACCAGGGACTGAGCTGGTCACCCAACCAGCGCTGGATCGTCTTTCACTCCCATCAGCAAGGCTCGGATGATCTCTGGCTGCGGCCCGTGGACCGGGCGGAGCCGCTCACGCGCCTAACCCGCCTTGGCCGGGGCGCCGAAGTCGGCTGGCCGCGCTGGTCCCCCGATGGCCGCTGGGTGGTCTTCGACGGAGACTCGGTGCTGGGCCGCCGCCGCTCGGAGCTCTGGATCGTCGGGGTGGATCAGGTCAGCGGCACGGTGACCGCCCCCGCGAGAGCCGTCGAGCTCCGGGGCTTCACGGATGCCGTGGGGCATGCCGAATGGCTCGGCTCGAGCGAGATGATCGCATTCTCCGGTGTGCGCGGCGCAGAGCACGCGCTCTACCGCGTGGCACGGACCGGCGGCACGCCCACGGTTATCCACCGCTATCGCAGTACCCAGATTTACGATGGCTTCGGGGCGAGTCCGGACGGCCGCTGGCTGGTGTTTCCCCGGCCGGATCAGAGCGGCCGGCTGCAGCTGTTTCGTGTGGCTGTGGCTGCCGGCTCCGAGCCCGAACGGTTGACCACGGACTCGACCGAGAAGACCCAACCAGCGGTGTCACCGGACGGGCGGAAGATCGCCTTCACGCGCTGGCGTTACGAGGCGCGCTTCTGGACGCTCAAGCCGTGAGACGACTGCGCGCGGCGCTTGCGAGGTGTGCGTCTCGCGGTATCCTTCGCTGACCCCGTCGGCCTCTCTCAACCCCTTCCGCATGCCCATTCCGAAGCGCCTTGGCGTCGGCTTCATCGGCAGCGGCTTCAACGCGCGCTTTCATATGCTGTCCTGGCCCGGCGTCCGCGACGCCGATGTGCTCGGGGTCTGGAGTCCCAATCCGCGCAACGCCGCGCGGGCAGCGGCGTACGCCAACTCACTCGACATCGGCGACTGCCGGCCCTACCGCTCGATCCGCGACATGGTCGCGGACCCGCGCATCGACGCGATCTGGCTCTGCGGGCGGAACCAGGCCCGGATCGCCAACGTGGAGGAAGTGGTCGATACCCTTGCCCGCGGCAAGGGAACGCTGCGCGGGATCGCTTGCGAGAAGCCCCTGGCCCGCAACGTGGCCGAGGCGAAACGGGTCCTCGAGCTGGTGCGCAGCGTACGGCTGCGGCACGGCTATCTCGAGAACCAGGCGTTCGCGCCCCAGGTGGAGCGGGGCCGCGAGCTGCTCTGGGCGCGGGGCGCGGCGCTCACTGGGCGACCGTATCTCGCGCGGGCAGCGGAAGAGCACAGCGGCCCGCACATGCCGTGGTTCTGGCGCGGCAAGCTGCAGGGCGGCGGCGTGCTCAACGACATGATGTGCCATTCGGCGCTGGTGGTTCGCCACCTGCTGACCCGGCCCGGCCAGCCGCTCGCCACGGTGAAACCGGTGCGGGTGACGGGTCACATCGCCTCGCTCAAGTGGTCGCAGCCGGAGTATGCCCGCCGGCTGCGCGCCATGATGGGCCCGGCGGTGAACTATCGCCGCGCTCCCGCGGAAGACTTTGCCAGCGTGACGATCGAGTTCCGCACCCGCGAAGGCCAGACCGTGTTCGGCGAAGCGTCGACGTCCTGGAGCTTCGTCGGCGCCGGGCTCCGGCTTTCCGCGGAGCTCCTGGGTCCAGAGTACTCGATGGCCTGGAACACGCTGGACACCGGACTCAAGCTGTTCTTCAGCCGGATGGTGAAGGGCAAGACCGGCGAGGATCTGGTCGAGAAGCAGAACGCCGAGATGGGGCTCATGCCGGTGGTGGCGCGGGAAGCGGGGGCGTGAGGCTACGGGCCGTAGAACCGCCAGTTAGTCCCGGCCTTCCTGGGCAAGGAGAGACCCCCGCCACTGTTTGCCGGTCGCCTCCGGGGCATCAAGCTGCGGATCGCCCGCGACCCGATGCGCGCCGTCACGGTCA
>CAYNNS010000150.1:3197-7517 GCA_964398345.1 uncultured Gemmatimonas sp.
CGTCGAGGCGCTCGATCTGGACGCTCCGACCGAGCACGGCATCGCCGTCGGTTTCGGGGCGACGCCGGAGGCCGTCGACAGCATGGCCGAGGCGAACGCGCTTCTCATCGTCGCCTTGTTCCTCGACCTCAAAGCCAAAGAGCACGCCCTGCACGCACGCGGCTGGCGCGACGGGACGGTGAGCGCGCGGATGGTGAAGGGCAAGACGGGGAGGGATTTGGTAGAGAAGCAGAACGCCGAGATGGGGCTCAGGCCGGTGGTGGCGCAGGAAGCGGTGGCGTACGGCTACGAGGCCGAGAACCGCCACTTCGTCCGCGCCTTCCTCGGCAAGGAGAAACCCCGGCTCAGCTTCGACGACGGGCTCGAGGTCGTCAAGCTGCTGATGACGGCCTACCAGAGCGCCGAGCAGCGCAAGACACTGGGGTTCCCCCCGCGCGGGCTCGAGCGCTTCATCCCCAAAGTGGCCATGGGCACCTGGCGTCCCTGAGCGGCGCGTGAACCCCCCTCGCCCCGGAGTTGCGATGAGATCCAAGGTCGGCCGGCTCTCCCTCATGATGTTCCTGCAGTACGCGGTCTGGGGGGCGTGGCTGCCGCTCGCCGCGCGCTATCTCACGGCGGGCAGTGCGGAGGGCGGGTTAGGGTTCACCGGGACGCAGATGGGCACCATCCTGGGGCTGGCGGGCTCCATCGGCGCGATGGCATCGCCCTTCATCGCGGGGCAGTTCGCCGACCGCCATTTCAGCACCGAGCGCTTTCTCGCCGTCCTGCTCACCATCGGCGGGGTCATCAAATGGGTGACCGCGTCGCAAACCGGGTTCTCGGCGTGGCTGGCCCTGTCGATCTGTTACAGCGTGGTGTACATGCCCACGCTGGCGCTTTCCAATTCGATGGCGTTCGCGAACCTGGGTAACAACCAGGACTTCGGGAAGGTGCGTGTGTGGGGGACCATCGGCTGGATCGCGGCGAGCTGGATCTTCCCGATGCTCTATCTGCAGAGCGGCCTGCACCTGACCTGGATGCCACCGTTCCTGGTGGGCCCCGAGCTGCCCCACGTCACCCACCGTCTCGCCGACTCGCTGCGCTTCTCGGCGCTGATCTCGTGGGGTTACGCGCTGTTCTGCTTTGCGCTGCCGCACACGCCGCCGAAGCGGGAGGGCGTGGAGAAACTCGCCTTCGCCAAGGCGTTCCGGCTGCTGCGCGAGCGCTCCTTTCTCGTGCTGGTGGCCGCAAGCCTGCCGATCAGCGTGATTCACCAGGTGTATTTCCTGCAAACCCCGCCGTTCTTCTCGCACCTCGGTCTGCTCGACAGCCAGATCGGCCCCGCGATGACGATCGGGCAGTTCAGCGAGATCGCGATCATGGCGACGCTGGCGTTCCTGCTGGCCCGACTGGGCTTCCGCACCGTGATCGCGCTGGGGGCTTTCGCCTACTTCCTGCGCTACACGATCTGGAGCTACCCGACGCTGCCGGTGAGTCTGCTGGTGGGGAGCCAGTTCCTGCACGGGATCTGCTACGCCTGTTTTTTCGCGGGGGCCTACATCTACACCGATCGCGTGGCGCCCCCCGATGTGCGGCACTCGGCGCAGACGGTGTTCGGCATCCTGATCCTGGGTGGCGGTCCGGTCCTGGGTGGGCTGCTCTCGGGCTGGCTGGCGGACAGCTACGCGCGAACCGGGGGCCAGGTCGATTATGGCGCACTCTGGCGCGTGGTATCGCTGATCGGCCTCGCCGCGGCGGTCTTCTTCTGGGCTCTGTTCCGGGAGCGGAAGGCCGCGGCTGCCGTGTGAGCCGACCGGCGGTTGCGCTTCAAACCCCGAGCCGCCCGGCGACATCGTAAGCTCGTGTCCACCCTTGCGCTTGCCTCCCCTCATCACGGCGTGCTGGCCGCCCGGATTCCGCTGGTGCCGCGCGCCGCTCCCGCCGTGAGCGAGCTGGTCCAGCGCGCCCAGCGTGGAGACGAGGATGCCTTCGGCGCGCTGTATCGCGCCCACGTGGGCCGGGTCCATGCGCTCTGTCTGCGTTTGTCGGGCGACGCGCAGGCGGCGGGGGAGCTCACCCAGGATGTTTTCGTGCGCGCCTGGGAAGCGCTGCCGTCCTTCCGGGGTGAAAGCGCCTTCGGCAGCTGGCTCTTCCGACTCGCCATGAACGTTTTTCTGGGAAAGCGGCGTGCGACCGGTCGGAGAGAGCGGCGGGTTTTCAATACCGCGCAGCCGGCTTTGCTGGAGCAGGCGCGCGAGCGGGCGCCCTCCGGCGACGCGCTCGACCTCGAGCAGGCCATCCGGGCGCTGCCTCGGGGCGCGCGGGCGGTGTTCGTGTTGCACGACGTGGAAGGCTATCAGCACGGAGAGATCGCCCGGATGACCGGGATCGCCGAAGGCACATCCAAAGCGCAGCTGTTCCGGGCCCGGCGGCTGCTGCGCGAGGCGCTGGGCCGATGACCTGCGACGAGCTGCGCGAGCGCCTCGACGGCTATGTCCGGGGTACGCTGGCGCCCGGAGACGCGGCGGCGCTGGAGCAACACCTCAACGGCTGTGCCGCGTGCAGCGCGCTGCTCGAGCAGCTCGAGCCGCCAACCGAAGGCGCCGGCGCGCTGCAGAAATCGATCGAGCCCGCGACCGACCTCTGGCCGGGCATTCAGGCGCGGCTGGGCCCGTTCCGGGGTACGCGGGTTACGCTGCCGGGCTGGGCGCTCGCGGCCGCAGCGCTGGTGCTCATCGCGTTCTCGTCCGCGGCCACCGCGCTGCTGTTGCGCTCACGGCAGGCGACCAGCACGGCGACGGCGCCCGCCGTGAGTGTCTCGCCGTTCGAGGCGCAGTACGCCGCGGCCGCGACGGAGCTGAACGCGGAGCTGGCGCGGGCGCGGACCCGGCTGGCCCCCGCCACGCTCGCCATCATCCAGCGCAATCTCGCGGTGCTCGACAGCGCGCTGGCCGAGTCGCGCCGGGCGCTCGCGGGCGACCCGGGGAATGCGATGCTCGAGCGGCTGGTGATCGCGACCTGGCAACAGAAGATGGACTTCCTGCGCCGCGCGACGGCGCTCTCGGGAGCCGGTTGATGCGCCGGGTTCTCCTCGGGCTCGGCCTGCTCGCGGCGCCGCTCAGCGCGCAGCAGAAGCTGGACCGGCGGATCGCCATTGCCAGCGATGCGTCGATCCGGATCACCAATCTCACCGGGGCGACACGCGTGCTGGGCTGGGACCGGGACTCCATCGCCGTGAGTGGCTCGGCTCCCGCCACCGCCGACTTCTTCATGGGAGGCGGGGGGCGCATGGCCAAGCTCGGCCTGGAGCCGGAGGCCGGCAGCAACGAGGTGAATTCCGCGTACCTCGACGTCCGGGTGCCGCGGCATGCCCGCGTCTGGGTCCGTTCGGCCGCGGGAGCGATCGACGTCCAAGCGCTGCAGGGTGAAGTAGACCTGGTCTCGGTCGGCGGGACCATCCGGGTGACGGGGAGCATGCGCGTCGTGACGGCGGAGTCGATCGACGGGGACATCGAAGTGGTGGGTCCCATGCCGCTGGTGCGGGTGAAGACGGGCAGCGGCCGGATCCTGCTGCGCCAGCCCACCGGCGATGTCATGGCGACGACGGTCACGGGCCCGATCGTGGTGACCGAGGGGCTGGCCCTGGGCGCGCGGCTCGAAACCGTATCAGGTGCAGTGAGCTATGCGGGCAGCATCGATCGCCACGGGACGCTCAGCATCCAGACCCATAGCGGAGACGTCGAGCTGCTCCTGCCCACGCTGCTCGGCGCCGAATTCGATCTGCAATCCACCAGCGGAATGGCCTCGGCGGCGATTCCCGCCAAGACGGATCAGGTGCGCAAAGGCAGGCAGCTGTTCTTTGCCAATGGCGGTGGCGGGGCGCAGATCGTGGTGCGGTCGTTCAAGGGGAAGATCAGCGTGTTTGGGAACTAGTCGATTAGTCGATTAGTCGATTAGTCGGTGCCTCACTAATCCCCTAATCGACTAATCGCCTAATCGCCTAATCGACTGCTTACGGCTTCTTCTTCGTGCTGTCGGGCTTGGCCGGCTTGTGCGCCGGCTTCGCCGCGGGCTTCGCAGCAGGCTTCGCCATCGGCTTGGCCTTCGGCGCCACGTGCTCATTGGAGACCAGAGCACCGGTATTGGCGTCGACCGTGACGGCCTGGTGGCCCTCCTGGCCGGTCTGCTTGATATCGAACTTGTACACCAGGACGCCCTTGTCCTTCTCGATCTTCCGGGACGTCACCGTACCGGCCGCCGTGGCGACCGCCACCTTTTCGGCGGAATCGGCGTTCACCTTGGCCATCTTGAGATAGCCGGCGTGGGCCTCCCGCACGCGAT
>CAYNNS010000151.1:0-7504 GCA_964398345.1 uncultured Gemmatimonas sp.
CGGTCACGCCCGAGTGGAGTAGCAAGGCGGTGCCGTAGGATGGCCGGGCCTTGGTCTGGAGGCGAAGCCATGCGTGCGGGAGCCGGAGCGGCGACCCGGTGATTTCCCCCGAAGTTCTCGCCGGCGTGTTGCTCAGCGTGGGCAGCCGCAGTGCCGTGACGATGAGCTGGGCCCATCCCGATTTCCGGGTGAGCGCCGCCACGGAAGACGGCAGCGTGCTCGGCATCGTCGCGCCTTCGGTGAATACCGAGGCAAGTGAGACGTTCCTCGAGTTCCGCGGCGTAGCCTACCGCGACACCGTGAAGACCGGGACCCTGGTACTCACCTCGGGGTTGGGAGGTATTTATCCGCGCGGGATCCCGATCGGCCGGGTGGCCGGGGTGCGGAAGGAAGAGCTGGGCTGGGAGCGGGTCTACCGGCTCGCACCGCTCGCGAACCCGGGACAACTCGGCCACGTGCTGATCGTCCGCGCCATGGCCGCGGCCCCCGCCCCATGAGTCCTCGGCGCGATTCGGGCCAGCTTTTCTTGGGGTTCGCGCTGCTCGCGGCGCTGCACTTCTACGTGCGGCCGCGGATCTGGGACAGCCGAGCGGCGCCCGATTTCCTGCTCCTGGCCCTGATGCTGGTGGCGATTCGCGCCCGACCCGGCGTGGCGGCGGTCGTAGGATTCGTGGTGGGCCTGGTCACGGACGTGCTGACGCCCGCGGGGTTCGGGGCCGGGGCGCTGGCGCACACGGTGGTGGGGTACCTCGCCGCGCTGGGACGCTCGGTGTTCTTCCCGGACAATCTGCTGGTGAATGCGGGATTGTTCGCGGCCGGCGTCATGCTGCGTAACACGCTCATGCTGCTGGCGAGCGGGACGCCCGCCGGGCAGCTCTCCTCGGCGCTCCTGGTGTGGGCTCCCCTGCAGGCCATCACGACCGCAGGGGCGGGCGTGATCATTCTGCTGCTCTTCCGCAACTGGTTCGCGATCCGGATCGAGACATGAATGGATTGAGCACCGATCGTCTACGGCAGCGCAGCACGGCCGCGCAGCTGGTGCTGGGCGTGGTGTTCCTGCTTCTGGTCGCGGCGTTCTTCCGGGCCCAGGTCCTGGACGTGCAGGACTACCGGATGCAATCGGAGAAGAATCGGCTGCGGCAGGTGCCGCTGGCCGCACCCCGCGGCGCCATCTTCGACCGGAACAACGCCATCATCGCCGAGAACGTCCCGGGCTACACCGTCAAGCTCTTCGCGCCGTCGGCGGATTCCCTGCGCGCGGTGCTGGGGCGGCTCCGTGAGTTCGTGCTGCTCGACAGCAGCGAGACTCGCACCATCGTGCGCCGCTTCCAGAGTGCCCCCTATCAGCCGACGCTGGTCTTTGCCGGGGCACGCTTCGAAACCGTCTCCAAGCTCGAGGAACATCGCTATCTGCTCCCCGGCCTGGTGATCCAGACCGAGCCGCGGCGGGTGTACGGCGCGGGCCCCGCCGTGGCCCACCTGGTGGGCTATGTCGGGGAGGTCAACGACGAGGATTTGCGGAAAGGACGCTACCCGGGCTCGCGGATGGGGTCCGTCGTGGGACGCGACGGGCTGGAACAGCAGTACGACTCGGTCCTGCGCGGCATCGACGGCGTTCGCTACACGGAAGTCGACTCACGGGGACGCATGGTCCGCGAGGACGTCTCGTCGCCTTCGCTCGCGCCGATCGCCGGAGTGTCGATCAAAACGACCATCGATCTGAGATTGCAGGAATTCATCGACAGTCTCTGGAAGGCCGCGCTGCCGGGGAAGCGCGGCGCCATGGTGGCCATGACGCCGAGCGGCGAGGTGCTCGCGCTCTATTCCTCGCCGACGTTCGACCCCAACGACTTCATCGGAGGGATCAGGTCGGAACGCTGGGCCGAGCTCAACAGCGATGAGGCGAAGCCGCTCATCAACCGCGCGATTCGGGGCACGTACCCCCCCGCCTCTCCATTCAAGCTGGCGATGGCGGTGATGGCGCTGCGGCGCGGGGTCGTGAACTTCGATACGCACATGCCCGTCTCCTGCAGCGGCGGCTTCCAGTACGGCAACCGTTACTTCCATTGCTGGAGAAGGGAAGGGCACGGCTCGCTCGACCTGGTGGGGGCCATCGCGGCGAGCTGCGACGTGTACTTCTGGCAGCTGGGTCTCAAGCTCGGGTTGCCGTACCTCCTGGAGGACGGCAACAAGCTGGGATTCTCGGAACGTAGTGAGATCGACCTGGGCAGCGAATCCAAGCCCTTTCTGCCACCCAATCAGGCGTATTACGATCGCCGCTACGGTCCCCGCGGCTGGAGCAACGCGGTCACACTGAACCTGTCGATCGGACAAGGCGAGAACACCCAGACGCTCATGAACATGATGCGGTTCTATGGTGCCCTGGCCGGCGATGGGACCGACGGGCCGCCGTACCTGGTCCAGCCGGTCAAGGGTTCGACTCGTCGCTCGTTGGGACTCACGCCGGAGCAACTCCAGGGGCTTCGCATGGCTCTGTGCCGTGTCGTCCAGAGCGGCACCGCGGCCGGGAGCGGCGGTCGTGAGATCAGCGCTTGCGGTAAGACCGGGACGGCACAGAGCAGTGTGAAGGGCGTCAATCACGGCTGGTTCCTTGGCTACGCCCCCGCGGAGGGCCCCAAGATCGTGGTCGGCGCGATCATCGAGTCACTCGGGGCTCACGGCGGCGCTTTCGTGGCGCCGTACGTGGTCCAGGTCATTCGGCGCTATCTGACGGAGTCCGATCCGACCTTGGCGCGCGCGAAGGTGAAGGTGCCGGTGGTCGAGGATTCCGTAACTCTGCCCGTGGTCATTCCCGACACCATTCCCCGATGAGACGCCAGGGACTCGATCGGCCGCTGCTGCTGATCGTGCTCGCCCTCGCCGCGTTCGGCGTGCTGATGGTCTACTCGGCCGGCCAGACCGACGTGCCGACCGTGGCCCGGAACGCCTGGATCCGGCAGATCGTCTGGCTGGGGCTGGCGGGCCTGGCGGCGGCCGTCGTCTTCCGGATGAACTTCCGGATTCTGGAGTGGGCAGCGCCGTTTCTCTACGGGTTAGGGCTGTTCATGCTGCTGCTGACGCTGTTCATCGGAACCGGGTCGGGAACCGCGGCGAGCAGCAAGAGCTGGCTGGCCATCGCCGGACACAAGATCGGGCAGCCGGTCGAGCTGGCGAAGCTGGGCACGATCCTGCTGATGGCCCGCTACCTCTCCTCGCTGCGGGAGCCGCCTCAGACGATCCGGAAGCTGCTGGTTCCCTGCCTGATCGCGGGGGTACCGCTGGTCCTGGTCATGGGGCAGCCCGACCTCGGCAGCGCCATCGTGTTCATCGGAATCCTTTTCGCGATGCTGTTCTGGTCCGGCGTATCCCCGCGCCTGTTGCTCCTGCTGGCCTCGCCCGCCGTAAGTCTGCTGCTCGCCGCCGACACGCGCTGGTGGGGCGCCTGGATGCTGATCCTCCTTCTGCTGCTGGTGCTGTGGCGCTCCTACGTGGTCGAGGGGGTGCTGATCTACCTCGTGAACTCCGCCATGGGCGTGCTGGCGATAGTGATCTGGAACCGGCTCAAGGACTATCAGCGGCTTCGCCTGCTCACGTACCTCAATCCCGAGAGCGATCCAATTCACGCCGGCTATCAGGCCATCCAGTCCAAGGTGGCAATCGGATCGGGGGGCCTGCTGGGCAACGGATTCCTGCATGGCCCGCAGAAGCGCCTCGCTTTCCTGCCGGAGCAGTACACCGACTTCATCTTCGCCGTGGTGGGGGAGGAACTGGGTTTTCTCGGCGTGGTGACGGCACTGACCCTCTTCTTCCTGCTGTTCCTGATCCTGCTGCGTATCGCCCGGCGCGCGACCGACCCCTTCTCGAGCCTCGTGGTGTTCGGGGTCATGGGACTCTTCTTCACCCATCTGTTCGAGAACGTTGGTATGACCATCAACATCATGCCTATCACTGGTATTCCGCTGCCGTTCTTCTCTTATGGAGGGTCCTTCTTCCTTGCCACCGGACTGGCGGTCGGGCTGTCGCTCCGAGTTGCCTGGGATGCCCGCTTGAGCGGCTATGCTGAAGTATGACAACGACTTACATGTCAAGGCGTTGCCAGGTGCCAGCGATTGCGCCAGATTAGGCCGTTCCGGTCTGTCGCGAGCGAACTCCTCCGTGTCCCTTAGCCTATGGCCGTAATGGCGTGGTTCAAGAAGGAGCGCAAACCCCGGATTTCCCAGCGCACCAAGCTGGAAATCCCCAAGGATGCGTGGGAGCGCTGCGAGAACTGCGGCCACGTCGACATCCGGGAGCGGTTTGAGAAAGCCCTGAACGTCTGCTCCGAATGCGGGCACCACCGCCGCTTCACGGCCGAGGAGTACCTCGAACTTCTTACCGATCCGGGGACCTGGCGGGAATTCTACGGCAATCTGCGCTCCCAGGATCCGCTGGGCTTCGAGAGCTATTCCGAGCGTCTCGTTGCCGCGGAGAAGAAGGCTGGCACCACCGAGGCGATCTATACGGGCTTTGGCAGGCTCGAGGGCATGCCGTACCACATCGGCGTAATGAACTTCGCCTTCATGGGTGGCTCCATGGGCTCGGTGGTGGGAGAAAAGGTGGCTCGGCTGGCGCGCCGCTCCGCCGACAAACGGCTGCCGCTGCTCCTGGTCTGCACGTCCGGCGGGGCCCGCATGCAGGAAGGCGTACTCTCGCTGATGCAAATGGCCAAGACCTCGGCCGCCATCGGTGAGCTCAAACAAAACGCCACGCCGTTCATCACGGTCCTGACCAATCCCACCACCGGCGGCGTGTCGGCCTCGTTCGCGATGCAGGGCGACGTGGTACTCGCGGAGCCTGGCGCGGTGATCGGGTTTGCCGGGCAGCGCGTGATCAAGCAGACGATCGGCCAGGACCTGCCCGAGGGCTTCCAGACCGCCGAGTTCCTCCTCGAACACGGCCAGATCGACGAGGTCGTGCCGCGCAGCGCCCTGCGCGAAACCAGCGCGCGGCTCTTCCGTCACATGCAAGGCGCCGCGGCGAGCGTCCCCCCGGCGGCACCCGCCCCCACCACCTCCTGAACAGCTACGCCGACGCGCTGGAGTATCTCTATCCGCGCGTCACTCAGATCAAGTTCGGGCTCGACACGACTCGCGCGTTGCTGGCCGAGCTCGGGGAGCCGCAGCGGCTTTTCCCCGTGGTCCACGTGGGCGGGACCAACGGGAAGGGGAGCGTCACAGCTCTGGTTGCCGGCGCGCTGCAGGACGCCGGCTACCGGGTCGGCGTCTACACCTCGCCCCACCTGGTTTCGTTCCGCGAGCGCATCACCGTTGCCGAGGTTCCGATCGGCGAAACGGCGGTGGCGATGTGGGTGCACCGGTTGCGTCCGCTCGCGGATCAGCTCGGGGCTACATTCTTCGAGACCACCACGGCTGTTGCTTTCGCTGACCTCGCGGCCCGCGGGACGGAAATCGCGGTGATCGAAGTAGGGCTTGGAGGCCGGCTCGACAGCACCAACGTCGTGCGGCCTCTGGTGAGTGTGGTCACCAAGATCGAGATGGACCATCAGAAATACCTGGGAGACAGTCTCGGGGCCATCGCGCGCGAAAAGGCCTGGATCGCGAAACCGGGTGCCCCCTTCGTGATCGGCGAAACGCGCCCCGAGCTCGTGGCCGTCCTCCAGTCCGAAGCCCGAGCGTCGGTACACAGTCTCGAAGCGGGGGCGGAGGCGATGCTCCATGTCGTCCCCGCTGCTGCCGAGTACCGGGGACCCCTCGCCCTGGGGGGCGGACATCAGCGCCGCAATGCCGCCGTCGCCGAGGCGGTGCTTCAGGCCCTGCCACCGCGGTATCGGCCCGGGGATCAAGCCATCCGGACAGCGTTCGCGCGGGTTACCGTGCCGGGCCGGTTCGACCGGCGCGGCAAATGGCTGTTCGATGTCGCCCACAATCCCGACGGTATCGCGGCGCTCTGCCGGGCGATCGAGGCGCAAGCTCCGCCGCGGCCGATTCACGCCCTGGTCTCCATCCTGGGCGAGAAGGCCTGGCCCGAAATGCTGGTGCAGCTCGACCGCGTGGTGGACCGCGGTATCCTCACGGTGACGCCGAGCGCGGCGGGGCGGCGCTGGGACCTCGACTGGCTGCGGCGCTGGCTGAAGTCACCCGATCGGCCCCCGGCCCAAGCGTCCTGGCACCTGGTGCCGGAGTTTCCCTCGGCGCTGGCGGAGGTGCAGCGCGACGCCGGCACGGTGTTGGTGACCGGCTCGTTCCACACGGTCGGCGATGTCATGAGCGTCCTGGGCCTGGGACCAATCTGACGAAAGGGCGGCGATGGCGTCACGAAGGATCGGAGCGCTCATCGGGCTGATCGTGGCGGGCTGCGGCGGTGCTACGGAAACCGCCAAGCCGGGTCCAGCCACGACCAGGGACAGTGCCGGCGTCACCATCGTCGAGAACGCCGGCCCTGCCTGGAGCGCGGACGTTCGCTGGAGCGTGATCGACAGCCCGCTCGTGGACATTGGCGCCAAGGCCGGAGATCCCGCCTATGAAGTCGACCAGGTTCGCGGGCCGGTGCGCCTGGCCGATGGCCGCATCGCGATAGCGAACGGCTCGACCAACGACATCCGGCTCTACGATCCTGCGGGTAAGCACGTGCGTACCAGCGGGAGAGCCGGGAGTGGCCCCGGCGAATACTCCATGATCGGAGGGATCTGGCGCGGTACCGGGGATTCTGTGGTGGTGGATGACATCCTGATCCGCCGCATTACCGTGCTCGACCACGATGGCAACGTCGGACGGTCGTTCTCGCTCGGCGGTAGTCCCGGGTCGCTGATCCCGGCCAATGGCCAGGTGAACCTTTCGGTCCCGCTGGGACTCTTTGCGGACGGCTCGATCGTCGGCGTGTCGCAGTCCCTCGGTATCAATCAGCAGCGCGCGGGCATTTTCCGCGACAGCGTCACCCTGATTCACTACGGCACCGACGGCGTCGTCCACGACACGATCGCGCGGTTCCCCGGGACGGAGATGCAACAGCTCACGCTGCAGGTGGGCCAGCGGTCCATCTCCTCGCCGAGCCCGGTGCCGCTCGGGAAGCAGACCGCGGTGCTGGTGGATCGCGACCGCCTGACGGTGGCGCAGAACAACAGCTGGGAGCTGGAGCTCCGGAGCGCCGACGGGAAGCTCCGCTGGCTGGCGCGGGCACCCATCCAAGCGGCCCGGCTCACGCCCTCGGACATCGCCGCGCACCGGAAGGAACAGCTCCGGGCCATGGAAGCGACGCCGATGTTTCGCGGGATTCCCGAGGCGATCAAGACCCAGCTCCGGGGGAGAATCGAGCAGGCGAACTATCCCGCCACGCTGCCCTTCTTCGCGGCGCTCCTGGGCGATCCGGCCGGAAACGTCTGGGCGGAGGAAGCCGCTCCACCAACCCGCAAGGCCAAACGCATCGTAGTCGTCGAGTCGACCGGCCGCTGCCTCGGGGACGTCGAATTCCCCGCGGGAGTCAGGCCGGGCTTCCGCAGCGCACACGC
>CAYNNS010000152.1:0-7502 GCA_964398345.1 uncultured Gemmatimonas sp.
GTGGGGTGGTGGGGGAAGACCGCCGGTTCGGGCGCCCGGTGCTGTTGGAACTGGGAAGGGAAATCCACGAAGTCGCGGGGGACGTTGGTCCCCGCCAGGGTCGGGTAGCGCACCTTCGAGAACATCGCGTGCAGCGCGTGCCCGAACTCATGGAACATCGTCTTCACGTCGTCGAAGCTCAGCAGCGCGGGCTGCCCCGCGGCCGGCTTGGTGAAGTTCGCCACGTTGAAGACCACCGGGTGGGTGTCGAGCAGCTCGGTCTCGTCGACAAAGGTGTCCTCCCAGGCCCCGCCGCTCTTGCTGGGCCGGGCGAAGTAGTCGGCGTACCAGAGCGCGAGCGACTTGCCGTCCTGGTCGAAGACCTCGAACACCCGCACGTCGGGGTGGTAGGGGGGGAGGTCTTTCCGCTCTTTGAAGGTGAGACCGTACAGCTGATTCGCGGCGAAGAACACCCCGTCCTTGAGCACGCGGTCCAGCTCGAAGTACGGCTTGAGCATCGACTCGTCGAGCGCGTACTCCGCCTTGCGCACCTGCTCGGCGTAGAGCTGCCAGTCCCACGCGGCCAGCTGGAAGCCACCCTGCTGCTGCTCGATGACCGCCTGCATCCTGGCCACTTCGCCCCGGGCCTTCGCGGTGGCGGCGGGCACCATGTCGGTCATCAGCTTGAGCGCGTTCTTCGGGGTCTTCGCCATCTGATCGGCGAGTCCGTAGTCCGCGTAGGTCGGGAAGCCGAGCAGCCTGGCTTTCTGGGCCCGGAGCTCGGCGAGCCGCTGGATCAGCGCGCGAGTGTCGTTGCTGTCGCCCCGGCTGGCACGGGTCAGCGAGGTCTGGAGCAGCTTCTGGCGCACCGTGCGATTCCTGAGCGACGCGAGCAAGGGCTGTTGCGTGGTGTTCTGGAGCGCGAGCAGCCATTTGCCGGGCAGCTTCTTGTCTTTCGCGGCATCGGCGGCCGCGGCAAGATCGCCCTCGCTCAGGCCCTCGAGATCCGCCTTGTTGTCGATGACTAGGGCGGCGGCGTTGTTCGCCGCCAGCAGCTTGTTCTGGAAGCTGGTCGTGAGCGAGGACTCTTCCCTGTTGAGGGCGCGGAGCTTTGCCTTGTCCGAGTCGGCCAATCGGGCGCCGGCCCGGACGAAGTCCCGGTAATACTTCTCGACCAGGAACTTCTGCTCGGGATTCAGGGCCAGCCTGTCGCGCTGCTGGTAGAGCGACTCGACCCGCTTGAACAGTCGCGGATCGAGGTAGATCGAGTCGCGGAACGCCGCGAGCTTCGGCGCCTCTTCCTCTTGGACCTTTTGCAGCGTGTCGTCCGTATTGGCCTGCACGATCGCGAAGAACACCTTCGCCACCCGGGTGAGCAGTAACCCGGAGCGCTCCATGTGTTCAATCGTATTGGCAAAGCTCGCCGCACTGTCTTGCCGGGCAATCTGGTCGATCTCGGCGAGGTTCTGCGTAATCCCTGCTTCGATCGCGGGCTGGTAGTCGGCGTCGTGGATCTTGTCGAAGGGCGGCGCCTGGTACTGCAGGGGACTCGCGGTCAGGAACGGATTCTCAGATGGGGCAGCCGGCGCCGGCTTGGGTTGCGACCCCGTGCAGGCGGCCAGCCAGCCGAGCAGGACGACTCCGCGCAGAGAGCTCATGGCTGCAACGCGCTCTCGCGGCCCAGCACGCGGTCGAGCTCGGTCTTGATGTCGGCGAGCTCGCGGTCCAAGGCCTGGTAACGCGCGATGGCGTCGCGCCCGATCTTCTGGTCCACGCCGTTGGTCATGCCGTTGAGGTAGGTGATGTGTGCCTGGAGCCCGGGCTTGCCGTAGCGGACCGGCTCGCTCACCAGCTTCGCCGCGATCGCTGCGACCTTCGCGAGCGTGTCTGCCGCCGCCCCGCTCGCTCCCCGCAGTCGGTTCTCGGCCGCCTGGACCCGCGCCACCACGCGGTTGACGTCGGCAACGAGCGCGCGCATCCGCAGGTTATGCTGATACTGCTCGCGGAGGTCTGCGACCGTGGTCCCCTCCGCCGCGATCCGGGGATCGATCAACACGGTGATGGGCTGGGTTTTGGTCGTGGTCCCTGCGGTGAGCCGCACCTGATATTTGCCGGGCGGCACGGTCACCCCCGCGCTGTGTCTGAGGTCCCACACGAAGCGGTTGATCCCCACGTCCCTGGTCACGCGGCTCTGCACGCCGATGAAGCGGAACGCCGGCGCGGCGTCGGCGTCTTCGGCGGCCGCGGCAGCGCCGCCGCCTCCACCACGCCCGCCGCGGCCCGCGAGGGCCGGAGCATCGCTGCTATAGCTGTTCAGCACCGCGCCCGCGCTATCGAGGATCTCGAGTTTCACCGCTCCACCCGGATCCGCCGGCAAGTAGTAGTCAACCGCGGGACTGAGGTATTCCGCTCCGGTCCGGGTCCGGTAGCCGTCGCGCGGCTTGTAGAGCTGCACTGCGCTCGCGGTGACCTGGGGCGTGAGCTGTCGCAGCGGTGAGAGATCGTCGAGCATCCAGATGGCGCGCCCCTGGGTCGCGATGACCAGGTCGTGGTGATAGACCCGCACGTCGTTGATCGGCACGTTCGGCAGGTTGAGCTGGAGCGGCTGCCAGTGTCCCCCGTCGTCGAAGGAGACGAACATCCCGAACTCGGTGCCGGCGTAGAGCAGCCCTTCGCGCTCGGGGTCCTCGCGCACCACGCGCGTCGGCCAGTCGGCGGGAATGCCGTTCTTGCCGTCGGTGAGCAGGGTCCACGTCGCGCCGTAGTCGCTGGTCTTGTACAGATAGGGCTTGTAGTCACCCAGCAGATAGCGATACACCGCGTAGTACGCCGAGCCGCGCCGGTGCGGCGACGCGTCGATCCAGGCGACCCGCCCGCCGCTCGGCAGGTCCTTCGGGGTGATGTCCTTCCAGGTCTTGCCGTTGTCGCGGGTTATATGGAACGGCCCGTCGTTCGCCCCGGTCCAGATGACTCCGGCCTCGAAGGGCGACTCGGTGATCGCGTAGAGCGTGCTGTAGAACTCCTCGCCGGTCACGTCGCGGGTGATCGGCTCGCCGCTCGCGCCCTGGCAGCAGGCGGGGTGCGCCGTCAGGTCGGGCGAGATGGTCTCCCAGGTCACGCCCTTGTCGCGCGAGCGGTGCAGGTACTGCGACCCGTAGTAGACGATGCTCGGATCGTGTGGCGACGTCGCCATCGGTGACACGCGCTGGAAACGATAGATCAGGTCGCTCGCGGGATTGCCGTACAGGGACTGCGCGCCGATCCAGTAATTCTTCGACTGGCCCGTCGTCAGGTTCATCAGCTCGAACTGCCCCTTGCAGGCGCCGTAGACGAAGTTCGGGTCCTTCGGGTCCGGCATGATCGGGCCGGTCTCGCACCCCGGGCCGGCCCGCCAGTCCTGCAGGTTGTAGGGGTTGGCCACGCTGCTCAGGATCACGGTGCTGGCATCCTGCTGGGCGCCGTAGATCCGGTAGGGGAAGGCCTGGTCCATCCACACCCCGTAGATCTCCGAGGTCGGCTGGTTCATCTGGGTGGACCAGGTGCGCCCGCCGTCGAAGGAGACGTTGGCGCCGCCGTCGTTCGACTGGATCAGCGTGTTACTGTCGTGCGGATTGATCCAGATATCGTGGTTGTCGCCGTGGGGCGTCCTGAGCGGCACCATCGTCTTGCCGCCGTCACTCGACTTGAAGAAGCTCTCCGCGCCGGCGTAGACCACGTCGGCGTTGCCCGGGTCGGCGCCGAGGGTGGTGTAATAGAAGGGCCGCTGGACCAGCGCCGGCGAGGCGTTGACCTCGGTCCAGGTCGCGCCGGCGTCGTCCGAGCGGTAGAGGCCGCCGCCGGGCTTGGCCTCGACCAGCGCGTAGAGCCGCAGCGGGTTTGCGGCCGTGACCGCGAGATTGCCCTTGCCGATCAGCTGGTCGGGCAGCCCCGTCGCGTTGTGCTGCCAGGTCTCGCCGCCGTCGCTACTCTTGTAGAAGCCGCCCTCGTGCGAGCCGCTGATGATGGTCCAGGGTTTGCGCTCGATGCGGTTCATCCAGGCGTACACGACCTGCGGGTTACCGGGCATCAGCTCGAGGTCCATCGCGCCGGTGCTGTCGGAAAGGAACAGGGTCCGCTTCCAGGTCTTGCCGCCGTCGCTGGTCTTGAAGACGCCCCGCTCGCTGTTGGGCTTGAAGATGTCGCCGTACGCCGCGACCCAGACGGTGTTCGGGTCGCCGGGGTGAATCCGCACCGCGCCGATCTGACCCGCGTTGTAGAGTCCCAGGAAGCTCCAGCTCCTACCGCCGTCGCCGCTCCGGTACACCCCGCGGCCCGTCGACACGTTGCTCCGCACCCCGTCCGACCCCGTGCCGAGGTAGATGATGTCGGGGTTCGACTCGGCGATCGCGATCGAGCCGCTCGAGCCGAGCGGGACCTTGCCGTCGGTGATGGGAACCCAGTTCTCGCCGCCATCCGTGGTGCGGAACACGCCGCCGCTCGCGACGCCCATGTAGAAGGTCTTCGGCTGCGAGGGCACCCCCGTCACCGTCGTCACCCGCCCGCCCCGGGAGGGTCCGACCAGCCGGTAGCGGAGCCCCCGGAAGAGGGCGCTGTCCACCGATGCCATGAGAGGCGCCCGCGGCGCGGCGGGGACCACTCGCTTCGCCGGCGGTGGGGAAGGGGCCTGGACGAGCACGGACGCGGCAAGCACGAGCAACATGGGAGTCCTCAGTCGGTGTAGACGCCTAATACGATGATCTCGTAGGGCAGCTTGCCCTTGAGCCCGGCGGGGTTGCTGCGCGCCGCAGCGATGCGGCGGGACAGCTCGGAAAAGCTTACGCGCGGGAGGCCCCAGATGTGGAGCCGGGCGCCGGGCCGGAGCGCCCGAACCGCTCGCTCCGGCGCGGAGCCCTGCACCAGGACAAAGCGCAGGCTGTCGACCAGGCGGTTCCCGTCGGTGTCGAGCGCCGCGCCCCAGACGAAGCTGCCCCCGGGTGCGGCGGTGACGCGGCCGCGGCCCCGCTCGAGCAGGAAATGCACGTCGTTGTAGAGAAAGTTCGAGATGCTCAACCGGACTGTCGCCGGCAGCACCGTCAAGCGGCACTCTGCGTCCTGGTAGATCCCGAAGCTGCGGCGCGCGTTCCCCGGCCGGTAGTGCTCGAGCGGCCGGAAGGTGTCGAGCGTGCTGACCCCGCCGACCCGGACCAGGGGGTGGAGCTCGAAGATGTGGTCCGGGTTAGGCGTGCTCAGCCTCGGGATCGGGTCGCGCTGGTCTTCCGGGAGCTCCGCATGCTCCGGCCACAATCGCCATACCGCGGTCACCGGCAGCCGGGCGTGAGTCGATTCGGCCCGCTCCAGCACCGCCCGTGCCCGGGTGGCCGTCGCCGCGTTCTTGAGCTCGGCGACGATGCGAAACCCGATCTCCGGTACCCGGCCTGCGACGTGCAGGTCGCCGTCCAGCAGCTCCGGGTTGGGCTTCCTCATCGCGTCGTCGACGATGAACCCCGCGTCGATCGTCACCCGGTCCTTGATCCGCTTCAGAAATCCGCGGTTGATCTCGACCATCGCCTCCTTGGGGGAGACCGCCGCCACGATGGAGGTATAGAGGATGGTGGCCCGGCGTCCCGCGGTGGCGCAGCCGGCGAGCACTCCGGCCGCCAGGACGCCACCGCGGGTCAGGGTCACGGGGTCGCGGCCGGGCTCCGCGGCAGCTTCTCCGCGCGGATCGCCGCCTGCCAGGCGAACACGGCCATCACGATCGCCTGCTCCTTGAGATCGTCGGGCTTGACCCGCTCCGCGAAATCCATGTTGGTGTGGTGCGTCCGGGTGTCGTAGTCGGCGTAGTCCTGCAGCGTGTTGAACCCCGGCAGCCCCAGCGCCGTGAAGGAGAGATGGTCGGTATTGCCGATCTTCGCCATCACGTTGCGGCGCGCGCCGAGGTCCTTGAGCGGGGCCAGCCAGGCGTCGAAAATCGGCTTCACGGCGGCGTTCTCCTCCAGATACCACCCGTAGATCGGTCCGGTGCCGGGATCGCTGTTGAGATAGACGGCGAGGCGCTGCCGGGCCACACTGTTGGAGTCGCCGGAGTAGTGCCGGGCCACGTAAGCCCGCGAGCCGAGCAGCCCTTCTTCCTCGCCGCCCCAGAGCGCCATGCGGATGGTACGGCGCGGCTTGAGCCCCAGGGTCTTGAGGATGCGCATGGTCTCGATCAGCGCCGCGGCCGCGTCGGCGTTGTCGGCCGCCCCGGTGGCGGCGTGCCAGGAGTCGAGGTGCGCCCCCAGCAGTACGACCTCGTCCTTGAGCGCCGGATCGCTCCCGGGCAGCTCGGCGATGACGTTGGCTCCGGTGGTGTCGTCCGCGGTGATCCTGGTGCCGAGCTGCACCCGGAGCTTGACCGCCGCGCCGCTCTCGAGCGCGTGGACGATCATGTTGTAGTGCTCCGCGACCAGCACGATCGAGGGTGCCGCATCGGCGGGATTGTCCCGCCGCCCCGTCACGAAGAGCGTCCCGTCCTGGCCCTGCGTCGGGCGCAGCACCACGCCGGCCCCCACCTCGCGCATCACCGCGGCGAGCGAGCGGCCGGGCAACGGGCTCCTGGCATTCAGGAAGGCCGGCGCCCCGATCGTCACCGGCTCCTCGTGCTCGCTCGGCTGCGGCCGGTCCTTGGTGATCAGCTCCGTCTGCGGCTGGGTCGCGAGCACGATCGCGCCCTTGAGCTGCGCCGCCCTGGCCCGGACCGCCGTCGAATCCGCCAGCGTGCCGATGTAGACCGGCGTCGCCAGCAGCTCGCCCTTGGTGGACGGCGACCACGCATCGGGATAGCCGATCAGCGGGAAGTAGCGCGGATCCACCATCTCCAGCGTCAGCTTCTCGAGCGCCCAGCCGCGTCCGAACGGCCAGGACTCCTGGTGCACGTCGGAGAGCCCGTAGCTCTTGAGCAGCGCGGTGGCCCAGTTCGCGGCGTGCCGGAACGCCGGGCTCGCCGTGAGCCGCGGGCCGATCACGTTGGTGAGCTGGTTGAACGTCGCGAGGACCTGCGAATGGTTGAGGCCCTCGTCACGGATCTTCGCGATCGTCGCGAGGTCCACCGGCTCCTGCGCGACGGCCACACGTGGGATGATCAGCAGGCAAATGATCGCGCCTGCAACCAGGCATCTGCCCCTCTGCCCCTCTGTCCCTCTGCCCCTCATGGTATCGCCCTCGCTTTCCGTTGCTTCGCTATCGCTTCGATTTCGTCGATTTCCCTGGGAACCTTGGTGATCCATTCCAGCCCCTTGTCCGTGATCACGTAGTCGTCCTCGATCCGGACGCCGTTGTTCTGGTAGCGCTCGACCGCACGGCGCACCTTGTCCTTGAAGGCGCGGTTCTTCGGGGTATCGGGCAGGATCGCGAGCAGCCGGGGGGTGACGTACAGCCCGGGCTCGATGGTGAACGCGTCACCCTGCTTGAAGGTCCGATCGCCGTAGTACGCCGGCAGCGGATCGTGGACCGCGAGGCCCAGTCCCGGCGAAATCCCGTGGACCGCGGAGAGCGAAACCCGGCGG
>CAYNNS010000153.1:0-2728 GCA_964398345.1 uncultured Gemmatimonas sp.
GCAGCACCAGCGCCCGGTGCGAGTAGAGGACTCCTTTGGGATTTCCGGTGGTGCACGAGGTCATGCAGGCCGGGGGGGCCTCGTTCTGGACCCGGGCGGGACACTCGAATTGGGCCGGCGCGCCAGCCACTAAGGCCTCATAGTCGAGATACGCGCCCGCCGTCCCCGGATTTCCCATCACGATGACGTGCTCGACCGTCCGGAGCTCCGGCCGGATCTTTTCGAAGAGCGGCAGCAACATCGCGTCGACCAGCACGACGCGATCCTCCGCGTGGTTCAATACCCAGACGAGCTGCTCCGGGAAAAGCCGCACGTTCATGGTGTGCAGCACCGCCCCCATGCAGGGGATCGCGAAATAGGCTTCGAAATGCCGGTAGGTGTTCCAGCCGAACGTCGCGACCCGGTCGCCCCGGCGCACACCCAGGGCGCTCAGCGCGCCGGCCAGACGGGCGACGCGTTCCGCCCAGTCACCATAGCGATAGCGGAATACGCCGGACGCTTCCCGGCTCACGATGGACCGGGCGTGATGCATGCGCCGGGCTCGCTCGAGGAAGTGGGTGAGCACCAGCGGCCACTGCATCATGAGGCCTTGCATGGGTCCTGAGGGCTGCTCCGCTGCGGGGATGGAAGGGGTGTAAGTGGAAAGCTAGCAATACGTCCCGATTACTGGAGGCACAAGGGCCGGGACGGTACGCGGTTTGCACCGGCTCAAAAGTGCACCAGCCGTGGAGATTGGGTCAGTGATCACCGCCGATGCGAGAAGCCGCATCACCCGCGAGGACGTCCACCTGCTGGGCTCGTGTCTGGGATTGGATCCCGAGCGGGTCGGCAATCTCGATGTGCTGCTCGATCGCCCCGAGGTGGCCGCGTTTCTGCTGGGCGCCCGGCTTCCGGGGCCCTCCGCGTCACTCCTGTTCTACGTGCTGGTGCGGCATTCCCTGCTCGACGTCGGCGTTGCGGACCCGACCGTCGCCGACTACTTCGCGGCGGTGCTCCGCGAGTTCGGCTCGGGTTCACGCGCGCGCCGGATCGCCGAGGTCGACGATCAGCAGCACGATTACCTCGTGGACCTCCTCGCGGATCTCTCGGCGGCCACCGGCGACCGGCAATTCCGAGTCTGCGTGCATCTCGGCAACTACGCCCTCTGGCTCTCGGGCGTCTTTCCAGAGCGGATTGCCGCGCAGCGGATCCGGCGCGGCGGGCCCGACCTTTCGTACTACGAGAGCCTGGGTGGCCGCGGCTTCGCCGAGGCCTCGGAACACCAGCTCGCCGGACGGACCGGTCTCGAAGCAGTGCTGCGCACCGCCGCGGAGCGCGTACATGAAGTACGGATCGCGCTCAATCGCGTGAGCTCTCAGCTGACGTTACGTGGTTCCCGGCTCGCCGCCTGAGCGTTCGGGCCACTCCCGCCCCTTCCGCCCCGGGGCTAGCTTGATCCGCCATGGCATCGCTGTCGGGGCGCCGCGCACTCGTGAGTGGCAGCACGCAGGGCATCGGCCGCGCCAGCGCCGAGGCTTTGGCCAGCGAAGGCGCGGAGCTGGTCCTGCTGGCACGGAATGCCGCGCGCCTGAGTGAAGTCCGCGATGCCCTGCCGCGGTACGACGGGGTTTCCCACGGTTTCCTGGTCGCGGACTTTGCGGATCCAGGCGGGGTGCGCAGGGTCGTCGCGGATTATCTGGGCAGCCATCCCCCGTTTCACATCCTCCTCAATAACACGGGCGGTCCTCCGCCGGGCCTGCTGCTCGAAGCCCCCGAAGCGGCGTTCCGCGCCGCGTTCGACATGCACCTGTTCTGCAACCACGCGCTGGTCCAGGCTGTGGTGCCCGGCATGCGCGCGGAGCGTTATGGCCGCATCGTGAACATCGTGTCGACCTCGGTGCGCGAGCCCATCGCGGGACTCGGCGTCTCCAACACGGTGCGGGCGGCGACCGCAGGCTGGGCCAAAACGCTCTCGAAGGAGCTCGGGCCCGACGGCATTACCGTCAACAACATTCTGCCGGGGTCGACGCGCACCGGACGGCTCGAAGCGCTCATCGCGAGCCGAGCCCGGACGGGCAACACCGGCGCCGAAGCGGTCGAGCGCGGCATGACGGCGGAGATTCCGCTGCGCCGCTTTGCCGAGGCGGGCGAGATTGCCGCGGCCGTGGCGTTCCTGGCGTCACCCGCCGCGGCCTATATCACCGGCGTGAGCTTGCCGGTGGATGGCGGTCGGCTTGCCTCCCTTTGAGGCGGTGGAAACCCTCGCGAACTTCATCGGCGGCGAGCTGGTGCCGCCCCAGACGGGAGCCCACCTCGACGACATCGAACCGGCGACGGCGGCGCGGCTCTGCCGGGTGCCCGACAGCGGTTCGGCCGATGTGGCGGCGGCGGTCGCGGCCGCCGAGCGGGCCTTCCCGGCCTGGAGCCGGACGGCTGCCGCCGAGCGTTCGCGCGTGTTATTGCGCGTGGCGGATCTCATCGACGCGCGCGGCGAGTCCCTTGCCCGCGAGGAGTCGCGCGACACCGGCAAGCCGTTCGCCCTGGCCCGCGGACTCGAGCTGCCCCGGGCCGCGGCCAATTTCCGCTTTTTCGCCACCGCGATTCTGCACGGGCATTCCGAAGCCCATCTTACCGACCGTGCCGCGCCCAACTACACCCTGCGCCGCCCCCGCGGCGTCGCGGGTCTGATCCCCCCCTGGAACCTTCCGCAGTACCTCCTGTCCTGGAAGGTTGCCCCGGCCCTCCCACC
>CAYNNS010000153.1:2738-7491 GCA_964398345.1 uncultured Gemmatimonas sp.
CCCGCTGTGCCCGCTGGCGTGGAAGGTGGCTCCAGCGCTCGCCACGGGTAACACGGCGGTGGCGAAACCCTCGGAGCTGGCACCGGTCACCGCGTCCAGACTGGCAGTCATTTGCCAGGAAGCGGGCCTGCCCCCCGGCGTGCTCAATATCGTGCACGGCCGCGGCAGCTCGGCGGGCGCCGCATTGGTCGGCCATCCGACGGTTCGTACCATCTCGTTCACGGGGGGAACCGCGACGGGCGCGCGCATCGCGTGCGCCGCAGCGGCGGACTTCAAGCGTCTCACTCTCGAGATGGGAGGCAAGAATCCCGCGCTGCTCTTTGCCGACGCCGATCTCGAGCTCGCGCTCCCGGGCTTGCTGCGCGCCGCCTTCACCAACCAGGGGCAGATCTGCCTCTGCGGGTCGCGCATTCTGGTGGAGGCGTCCTGCTTCGACCGCTTTCTGGAGCGCTTCGTCCCCGCGGCGCGTGCGCTCCGGATCGGCGATCCGCTGGAGCCCGAGACCGAGATCGGTGCCGTCGTTTCCGCGGCGCATCGCGAAAAGATCGAAGCCTATCTCGAGCTGGCTCGCGCCGACGGTGCCACGGTGCACTGCGGCGGCGGCCGGCCCCGCGAGCTCCCGGTGCGCTGCCGTGAGGGATTCTTTCTGGAGCCGACCGTGCTCAGCGGCTTGCCGATGGACTGCCCGGTGAACCAGGAGGAGATCTTTGGCCCGGTCGTCACGGTCACGCCCTTCCGGGATGAAGCCGAAGCGATCGCCCTGGCTAATCAGAGCCCCTATGGGCTGGCCGCATCGCTCTGGACTCGTGACCTCCAGCGGGCGCACCGGGTCGCGGATCGCATCGCCTGCGGAACCGTGTGGGTGAACTGCTGGCTGCTGCGCGATCTGCGCGTGCCGTTCGGAGGCATGGGGCAGAGCGGTCTCGGCGCCGAAGGGGGCGACGAGGCGCTGCGCTTCTTCACCGACGCCAAGAACGTGTGCCTCAAACTGGAAGGCTGAGTCGATACATTCCCCCGATGACGCGGATCGTTTCCCTGCTCCCCGCGGGAACGGAGATCGTCCACGCACTCGGCGCCGGCGCGGAGCTCCTCGGCCGCTCCCACGAGTGTGATTTTCCCGCAGCCGTCAGCGCCCTGCCTGTGGTGAGCAAGCCGGCGCTTCGGCTCGAGGGCCTGCCACCCGCAGCCGTCGATCGTGCGGTGGCCGAACGGCTGCGGAGCGGGGAGAGTCTCTATCATGTCGATGAACTGTTGCTGCGGGAGCTCGCTCCTGAGCTGATCATCACCCAGGACCTCTGTCAGGTCTGCGCCCCGTCGGGCAACGAGCTGACCCGCGCGATCCGCGACCTGCCCGGCAAGCCGCGCGTGTTACGGCTCACGCCGCAGACGATCGCGGAGATTTACCAGAATATTCTCGACGTGGGTGACGCCACCGGCCGGCGCCAGCAGGCCGAGGCCCTGGTGGCGACCAGTCGGCGACGCAGCGCCGCAGTGACCGCTGCCCTCCGCGGTGCGCGGGAGCGCCCCGCGGTCTTCCTCGAATGGATCGAGCCGTTCTTCTCGGGCGGGCACTGGGTTCCGGAAATGCTGGCGCTCGCCGGCGGCCGCGATCCCCTCGGCAAGCCCGGCACCGACTCGGAACGGGTGCGCTGGGAAGCGGTGCTCACGGCGCGACCCGAAGTGGTGTTCGTGGCTCCCTGCGGTTATCGGCTCGAGCCGGCCGCGGAGCTGGCCCGGACTCTGCCAGCCGTGCCGGGTGCCACGGTCTACGCCGTCGATGCGAACGCCTACTTCGCGCGCCCCGGCCCGCGCATAGCGGAGGGCGTAGAGCTGCTCGCCCACCTGCTGCACCCGGAGCGCTTCGATTGGCCGCATGCCAGCCGCCCCTGGACCCGGATCGTCTGACCTATGGATTCCGCGACCCATCTCAGCGCCCGCGCGCCCGAGCCGGTCGGGCCGTACGCGCACGCCCGGCGCGCGGGGAACCTGCTCTTCCTCGCGGGCATCGGTCCCCGGGTGCGCGGCAAGAGCGAGGTCCCGGGGGTCACGCTCGGACCCGATGGCCGGGTGACGAGTTATGACTTCGAGTCGCAGTGCCGGCAGGTCTTCGAGAATGTGCGGATGGTGCTGGAGGATGCCGGGTCCGCCTGGGAGAACATCGTCGACGTCACCGCGTTTCTCACCGATCTCGGGCGCGACTTCGCCACCTTCAACCGGCTCTACGCCCAGGCCTTCGGCGAGAACCGCCCGACCCGCACCACCGTCGAAGTAACCCGGCTGCCCACGCCGATCGCCATCGAGCTCAAGGTGATCGCCACGCTCTGAGCACGGCCCGCACCGGGCTGGCATCGAACCCGACGAGCGGCAGCGGTAACGCGATCAGCTCGTAGAGGCCCTCCGGCACCTGCGCCAACACCAGCCCCTCGAGAATCGTCAGGTCATGCGCCAGGCAGCGCTGGTGCGCCGGCAGGTCTTTGGACGCGAAGAGATCGACGCTGGGGGTATCGATGCCCACCAGGGTCACCTGCGCGTCGTGCAGCGCGTCGATGAGCTCGGGCGCCAGCGCCGCGAAGTCCTGGTTGAACCGCGTCGGATCGGGAAAGGTGCCGGTCGCGAGCAGCAGGCGGGGCGCCCGGACCGGACGCGGCAGCAGGGCCGGAGTAACCCGCTGACCGCGGGGCACGGCGACCCGCATCACCTCGCAGGGACCCAGGTAGCGATCCAGCGGCCGGCCCGCGATGTCGCCGCCTCGAGTCCCGTAGTGGCTGGGGGCGTCGGCGTGGGCCCCGAGATGCACCGTGGCGTGGAGCGTCGATAGGGTGACGCTGTCGCCGCGCGCCAGCTCCAGCAGGACCTCGCGCGCGGGTGGAGTGTCGCCGGGCCAGACCGCCAGCTCGGGGGTGATCGGGGGTGAGATGTCGTAGAGCACGCTCACATCCGGTGGCGGATGGCCCAGAGGTCGGGGAAAAGCGGCTTCCAGAGCGATTGTTTCAGAAACTCGACCCCGGGCGAGCCGCCGGTCCCCCGTTTGGCTCCGATGGTGCGTTCGACCAGCTTGATGTGGCGGTAGCGCCACTCCTGGAAGCCCTCGTCGAAATCGGTCATCAGCTCGAAGAGAATCACCAGCTCCGGCTGCGCGTGATAGGCCCGGAGCAGCTCCTCCTGGAGCGGCTCGCTGGGCTCGGTCGGCTGCATCGGATCGCGCGCAAAGAGCGGCTCCGGCACCCGCAGGCCCCGCAGCCGCAGAAAATCGTAGAAGTGGTCCACGACCGAGCGCGCTCGCAGCCGCCGCTCGGCGCGCACCCGCTGGCCTTCCGCCTCCGGGATCGCCGCGGCGACCTGAGCGCGCTTGTAGCCGAAGGCGAACTCGATCTCCCGGAACTGGAAGGACTGGAATCCCGAGGCGGTGTCGAGCCGGTCGCGGAAGGAGGCGAACGACATCGGCGTCATGGTCTCGAGAATGTCGAGCTGACCGACCAGCGTTTTCAGGATGGTGCGCAACCGCTTCCAGGTCGCGATCGCGCCATAGAGATCGTTGCCGGAAAAGTCCCGCTCCACCTTCTCGGTCTCGTGCAGCAGCAGCTTGAACCAGAGCTCGTAGACCTGGTGGATGACGATGAAGAGCATCTCGTCGTGCTCCGGCGGCGTCGAGCGTGGCTGTTGCAGCTCCAGACGCCCGGGGACCGGCAGGAAGGGAGAAGAGGTTAGGGTCATGGCGAGGGAGTCACCGGGCGAGAAGCAGGAGCGCGGCAGCCAGCACGGCAAGGGCGAGCAGCGCGACCAGCGCCCGCAGCGCGCGGCGCTGGCGAGCGGCTCGCGTCCTGGCCTCCGCGTACGGGATCAGCGTGAAGGAAATCATGGTGTAGAGCGGCAGAAACCAGCGTGGCAGGAGCCGGTTGAGCAGCAGCTCGCCCCGTTTCTCCATCCGGAAGAGCGGTGACGCCACCTGGTCTCGCATCTCCCGGAAATTCGCCAGGGCCAGATCGGCAATCGCCTCGGCGTTGGGGCGGCGCTCCGCCTCGTATTCCCGGAACGCCGCCGCGCGATCGTCGCTTCGCCGAGTGAGCGCCGCGGCGAGCGCCAGCGCATCCTCGAAGGCGGCATTGGCTCCCTGACCATAGAAGGGGACGATGGCGTGGGCCGCGTCCCCCAGCAAGGCGGCGGCACTCCCCAGATACCATGGGGCGGTGCGCACGGTCACCAGCGTGCCCGTCGGGTTCGCGAAGAAGCTGGTGTCGAGATCGGGTAACAGAGGCAGCGCATCGGGAAATTCCCGCTGGAAGAAGCTCCGGACCACCGGCGGCGCATCGAGCCCGGCGAAGCTGTCGGGCCCCTCGAAGGCCCAATAGAGCGTGACGGTGAACGAGCCATCGACATTGGCCATCGCCATCATCATGTAGCCGCCCCGGGGCCAGATGTGCAGCGCGTTGGGCTCGAGCCGGTGCCGTCCGTCCGGCCCGGCCGGAATGTGCAGCTCCTTGTAGCCGTGGCCCAGGTACTCCTGGGAAAAGTCCCAGCGCTCGCGGCGGACCAGCTCGGCGCGCACCACGGAGTAGGCGCCATCCGCGCCGATGATCGTTCCCGGGTGGCGCTCGAGCGTACCATCCGCGGCGCTGCTCACCAGAACGCTTGGCTCGAGGTCGAGGGCCACGACGCGGCGCTCGAAGCGCAGCTCGGCTCCCGCGGCCTCCGCGCACTCGAGCAGCACACTGTTGAGCTCCGCGCGCGAGAGCGAATGGATGGCCTCCCCCCG
>CAYNNS010000154.1:0-7422 GCA_964398345.1 uncultured Gemmatimonas sp.
GGGCTGCGGCGCACCACCAGCGCCATGGGATAGACGGTGGCGTCGAAGGCGGAGCGCGGGTCTTCGCTGAGATCCGCGGCCAGCGCGATGGTGTGCTGGCGGGTCAGTTCTTCGCGGACCACCATCGCGTAGCCCGTCGTGGCGAGCTTGGCCGGGACCAGCAGCGCCACCACGCCATCCGGTGCAACCAGATCGAGCGAGCGCTCCAGAAACGCCACGGCCAGGTCGGGCAGGTGCGCGTAGCCGCGCGAGGGGCCGCGGCCGCCGCGAAACCAGCGGAAGCGTTCCGCCAGATAGCGCCGGAGCGCGGGCTCGAGCGCCTCGGCCCGGACCCAGGGCGGATTGCCCACGACGAGGTCGAAGCCGCCGCGGGTTAGCACGTCGGCGCAGTGGGTCGCATAGTGGAACCAGGGGACTTCGCCGGCCTGGAGCAGCGCCCGCAATCGTTCCCGCGCGCGCCGGCGGCCCTGGCGCAGCTCGATCAGCCGCTCCCGTTGGGGCCGGTCCAGCCCGCGCCGCTCCCCAAACAGCGTCGGCGCCCTTGCCGCCTCGAGCAGCTCCTCCAGCTCGGCGTCGATCGAGCGCAGCGCGCCGAGCAACACCGCTTCCGCCACGGTGCGCTCGGCACGCAGTAGCGCGGCGACGGCGCTCCGCTTTTCCGCTCCGGTGGCGCGCACCACGGCAGCGCGGAGCCGGGTTAGCTCGGCGGCCGCAGCTCGAGGCGCCGGGCGGAGCGGCAGCCCGGCCGTCGGGTCGACCAGACTGTCCCCCTGCCGTACCAGCGCGTCGAGATTGGGCAGCGGCGCCACGGTGGCGGGTCGGTCTCCCGGATCCGCCGCGACTACTTCGAGCCAGAGCCTCAGCTCGGCGAGACGAACCGCCGAAGCGTTCTTGGCCACCCCGAACAGGCAAGCTCCGAGGATGGCGCGAAGCCGCGCGGTTCGGCGAATGCCGGGTGCTCGGTCGGGCCCCGCCAGCAGCCGGAGCGCACCAAGCAAGAAGGCCCCGCTGCCCGCCGCGGGATCGAGCACGCGCACCTCGCGCAGCACGCGGCGCGTAGCGAGATCGGGATCATCGATCCGCCGCAGCGCGTCGGCGCCGGAGATGCGGGCCCTCCGCTCAAGCCACACGGCGAGGGCCTCGCGCAGCACCGCCTCGACCAGCGCCGCCGGTGTGTAATAGGTACCGCTCGCGTGGCGCTCCTCGGGTTCCATCACCCCCTCGAACACCCGGCCCAGCAGGTCGGGCGCGATGGCTTCGCCTGAAGGCGCACCGAGTGTGAAGTGGAAGCGCTCGAACAGCGCGTCGAAGGCACAGCGCAACACCGGATTCGGCAACGTGATCGACCAGCGCCGCTCGAGGGGATGCGGCTCGAAGAGCCCGCCGTTCAGAAACGGAATCGGCCCGAAACTCCGGGCCAGCCTGCTGCGCTCGGCGTACGGCCGGTTGAGCGTGCCGAAGAACAACGGATTGAGCAGGTCGCGATGCAGCGAGCGTCCCTGGCTCAGCGTCCGGTCAACCCATTCGCTTAAGAACCGCGATCGGCCGAGCCAGCCTTTGGCTTCGACGAAGTAAAGGAAGAGGATGCGGGTGAGCTGCAGCAGCGAAAAGGCGTGCCGGTCGGCGAGTGCCATCCTCGCCGGCAGCACTTCCATGATACCGAGCAGCGCGCGGCGGAAGCCGGCGAAGAAGCGCTGATCGACCCCACGACCCGCCAGCGCTTCCGAAATCCGGAACGCCGCCGCGAGCGCCAGCTCGCCCGGCCGTGCCGCGCAGCGAAGCAGACGGGCCAGGTCGAGCTGGTCGGGCTGATCGAGTGACAGCACCAGCGGTGGCGAATCTGCCGCGGCGACGACCAGCCGGCGCCGCGGCTGCTCCAGCGCCAACACCGCGCTCGGGATCCCGCGGGCAAGCAGCGCGCGTGCGGCGCGCGGGGCCGCACCGTCATCCGGCCCCCCGACGGCGTACCACTCGAATTCGCCCTGGCGCGCGATGATCGCGGCGGTGAGGACGCCCCGGAAGCAGCGCTCCGGCAGCTCGTACCAGGTCGGAGTGTAGCCGAGTGACTCGGCGAGACGTGGGAGATCTTCGAGCCGCTGAATCGAGCGGAGCACATCGCCGGGAGCCATCGCGCATCCATCTTCGCGAATGGACCCCTAACGACTGGCACCAAATCTCCGCGTGGTGTGCTGGAATTACTGCCGGACCGCCAGACCGCCAGACCGCCGGTCCGCCTAAGCCGCTGTTGCCGGGATAGTCGTGGTGCGCACCAGCTCCGCGTGCAGCAGGTCGAGCGCGTGGGTCAGTTCCGCGGGGTCGGGCGTGCGGCGGCCGGCCTTCTCGTCTTCCGAGCGCGACACCAGGCTCGCGGCGATCTCGTCGGTGTACCCCACCACAGCCATCGCGACGCCGCGATCCACCAGCCGGTTGAGCCGGAGCAGCAGAGCCATGCCCTGGCGCGGCCTGAGCGCGGCGATGGCGGGCGCGAGAAAGCGGATCAGCAGCTCGCGCAGGTACTGCATCTCCTCCACGACCTCCCCCGCGGCGAGCCCCCGGATGGCGGCGTGACGCCCGTACTCCTCCGTGATCCTGCTCCAGATGGTCTTGGTTTCCCGCCGGAGCGGTCCGACCATCGAGGCGAAGACGTCAATGAGGAGGGCGAGCTCTCGCTTGACCAGGTTGGCTGGGATGGAGCTGGTGGCTGTCAATCGGTCACCCAGCCAGGCGGTCCACTGTTGCACCATCGCATCGCGTTGCGTTGCGATCGCACGGCTGGCTGCTACTAGCGTTGGGTGGGTAGTACGCGTGCGGCGCCTCCTCGAGAAAACCTCAGCGGGACCAGCCCGAGACGGCTACTATAATAGTCATGCTGCGCAAGATCGGCTTCTTCCTCATCATCCTGGTAGCCGCGGTCGTCGGCACGGGGGCCTACTTCCGCGCGCAGGGTGCGGCCCTGCCCGGCTTGCCCCTTCCGCAAATTCCCGGCCGCGTCGCCGGCGTCATCGCGTCCCGCGATTCAGTGGCCATGGCCGAGCTTGCCGCCGCCCGCTGTCGCCTCCTGCTCGGCAAGCCCAAGCGGGCGTGTTACGAGGACTTCCTGCTCGACCTGGTGCGCCGCGATCAGGTGAAGCTCGCGATGGGCGCGCTGGCCGTGCTCGGCAACCGCGATCCCCAGATCCGCCGCTACGGCCACGATTACAGCCACGTCATCGGCATCAACGCCTGGGCGCCGGGGAAGGATATCGGCGCGGTGTATCTCCAGTGTAACGAGCTGTTCCAGTCGGGCTGCTACCACGGCGTCATCCAGGCGTTCTTCGCCTACAAGGGAACCGACAGCGCCGCCGTGGTCGGACTCTGCCGCGACACGCCGGGAATCAACAGCAACGGCTGGCTGCGCTTCCAGTGCGTGCATGGCATCGGCCACGGGCTGGTGCAGACCTACACCATGAATCTCCCCCACGCGCTCGCGGGCTGTGACCAGCTCGGCAACGCCTGGGACAGCGAGTCGTGTTACGGCGGCGCCTTTATGGAGTTCATCGTCGGCGGACGCGGCCAGTCGCACCACGTCGCCATGAAGATGGGAGACAGCGGCATGGCGGGGATGGACCACGGCGCCATGGCCCCGGCCGACACCTGGCCGCGCTTCTCCGCGCGGCGGCCCAGCGATCTGCTCTATCCCTGCTCGGCGCTGGCGGACAAGTACGGCCGCGCGTGTTATCAGATGCAGGCCGGCCTGGTCGCCGAGGTCACCGGGCTCGATTTCACGAAGATCGCCGGCGTGTGCGACACCGCCCCCGAGCAGTGGCGGCGCCCCTGTTATCAGGGCATCGGCACCTACGTCAGCGGCGTGACCTCGCGCGATCCCGAGGAGTCCATCCGCGACTGCTCACTCGGCGCGCCCAAGGACCGCCCCTGGTGCTTCGTCGGTCTGGTCAAGAATTTCGTCGACGTCACCGCCAATACCGACGACGGCATCGCGCTCTGCAAGAAGCTCGGCCCCCGCGACATCGCGCTGAGCTGCTACGTCGCCATCGGCGAAGAAGCCTCGGTATTGTACCCCAGCATGAACCGCCGCGAAGCCGCCTGCGCCAAGTCGGAGTCGCAGTACGTCGAGGCCTGCCGCTTCGGCGCCGGGATGACCACGCAGCGACCCGACGGTCTCCCCGGCAGTTGAGCCGCATCCCCGCGCTCGCGGCCCGGCTCGCCGAGCGTACTCCACAGACCGGTTCCGAGCTCGATCGCCCGCGGGCAGCCGTCGCCCTGATTTTCGCCCCCGATCCCGACAGCCTGCTGCTGATCCGCCGCGCCGAGCGCGAGGGTGACACGTGGTCGGGACACCTCGCGCTGCCCGGCGGCCGCTGGCATCCCGGGGACGCTGACCTCGCGGCGACCGCGCGCCGCGAAACGCTCGAAGAGGTCGGCGTGGATCTGAGCGGGGTCCCGCTGCTCGGTACCTGGGACGATCTCGAGCCGAGAACTCCGGTGCTCCCGTCGATTGTGGTCCGGCCGTTCATCTACGCCCTGGCCGAGCAGGTCACCCTCAACCCGAATCCCGAAGTCGCCGCAGCCTGGTGGATCCCGCTCGAAGAATTTTGGCGGCCCGGTGTGCTCGGCCGGACCGAGTACCGGCGCTACGGCACGCTGGTTCGCGCGCCTGCCTATCACCTGGAAGCAGGGGTGCTCTGGGGGATGACCGAGCGGATCCTTACTCCGATTCTGGAGCTGCTGCGGTAACCGACGCTAGGGCAGGATCAGCAGGACCCCGGCCTGAGTCTCCAGGTCCGTCGCTTTGCTCATGATGCCGAACGTGCCGTCGAGCTTGAGCGCGACCCAACGGGTCAGTTTCCAGCGCAAGCCTCCCACCACCGTCCACTCGTCATTGGTCCCGGATTCGCCACCCGCCAGGGCGAGGTTGATCCCGAACCTGGGCGTGAGTCGCTTGAGATACTCGAGCTCGACTTCGCCGAGATCGGGACTCTTCGCCTCGCGATTCCATTCCGCGGCGATCCGCGCGTTGATGGTGCCCCAGCGGAAGCTGCGCACCAACCCGACGCCCGGCTTCGCGTCCCAGTACTGCTCGCCGATGAGCCGCTTTCCCGCCAGGGTCCGTGGGGTCAGCTCGACGAAGCCGTAGAGCTGGGGCCGCCGTGCCCCTTCCATCATGAAACGGATCCGCACGTTGCCCTCGATGTCGCCGATCCCGGACTCCTCGATCCGTGCCGGCACGGCCGAGGGATCGCTGGGCGACTTGTCGAGTCGTGCCGACAGCCGCGCGCCCTCGAGCTCGATCGCGAGCCAGTCGGTCACGCCGTAGGCGACGAAGAGCTGGGCCTGGGTGCTGCGAAAGTGGCCCCGGAAGTCTTCGCTCAGTCCGTAGCCGAGCTGCGCCGGTTGATACTCCCGGTTGTGGTCCCGGGTGATCGCGGCAAACGGAAAGACCAGCAGCTCGCCCCGGCTCACGAAGATTCCGAATTGCGAGGTGGGAATTCCGGAGCTTCGTTCGACCTGAGCACCAAGGGTCGCTCCGGGAAGCAGCAACAGCGAAACAGCGACGGTGGCACGAGCTACGGTTGTCATACGCCCCTCCCGCTCCGGTCAAACTGCGAATCAAACCCCGCCGGCGCAATGTCTTACCTTCATTCGTCAATTTTTTGGTCAAGTTGACATAAAATTTAGTTCGCACTAATTTGTGGCCGTGCAAGCCCAAATGCTCCCCGAGCCGCTGACGCGCTCGGTGGAAGACTACCTGAAGGCCATCTACCGCCTCTCGCGGAGGACCGAGCCGGTTTCCACCAGCGAGATCGCGGAGCATCTCGGCCTTTCCGCGCCTTCGGTGAGCGGCATGATTCGCCGCCTTTCCGAGCAGGGCCTGCTCGAGCACGAGCCCTACCGCGGGGTCGAGCTCACCGCCGCCGGCCGCCGGGTCGCACTCCGGATGGTGCGCCGGCACCGCCTCATCGAGGCCTATCTCGTCGAGTTCCTCGGCTACAGCTGGGACACGGTGCACGACGAGGCGGAGCGGCTGGAGCACGCGGTGAGCGACGCGCTGATCGAGCGCATGGCCGTCGCGCTGGGTAACCCGCGCTTCGACCCCCACGGCGACCCGATTCCCACCGCCGAAGGCAGCATCGACGAGCTGGCCTACACCCCGCTCACCGAAATCCCGCTCGGCGAAGCCTCCGAGATCCGCCGGGTCGACACCAGCCAGCCCGACCGGCTGCGCTTCCTGGAGCAGAACGGCCTCAAGCCCGGCGTGCGGGTTACCGTGCGCGAGCGCCAGCCGTTCAACGGACCGCTCACGCTGCGGATCGCGGGGCAGGAGCAGGTGCTCGGTCACGAGCTGGCGGCGCAGGTGCTCTGCGTCCGGAGCGACGCCCGATGAACGCCGCGCCCACGACCCCGATCGAGGAGCTCACCGGCTGGCGCCGCGCGCGGCAGCGGCCTTCGCTCCCGGAGTCGTATCAGTCCATCGGGGTTCCGAAGGGAGTGAGCTTCTGGCGCAAGGCGCTGGCGTTCGCGGGGCCGGGTTACATGGTGGCGGTGGGATATATGGACCCGGGCAACTGGGCCACCGACATCGCGGGCGGCTCGCGCTTCGCCTACGCGCTGCTCAGCGTCATCCTGCTCTCCAACCTGATGGCGATCGTCCTCCAGGCGCTCGCGCTCAAGCTCGGTATCGTCACCGGGCGCGACCTCGCCCAGGCCTGCCGCGATCACTACTCCAGGCCGGTGAGCTTCGCGCTCTGGGTCGGCTGCGAGATCGCGATCGCGGCGTGTGATCTGGCCGAAGTCATCGGCTCCGCCATCGCGCTCAATCTGCTGTTCGGCATCCCGCTGATCTGGGGTGTCTGCCTCACCGCGGCCGACGTGCTGCTGATTCTCTTCCTGCAGCACAAGGGCTTCCGCTATCTGGAGGCGCTGATCATCGCGCTGATCGTCACCATCGGCGTGTGCTTCGGCATCGAGCTGCTGCTCGCCAAGCCCGCGCTCGGCGCCATCGGGTCGGGCCTGCTGCCCCGCGGCGAGATCGTCACCAATCCCGTTATGCTGTACATCGCGATCTCGATCCTCGGCGCGACGGTGATGCCGCACAACCTCTATCTGCACAGCTCGATCGTGCAGACCCGGCACGTGCTGCCGGACAGCGGCTCCAAGCGCGAGGCGATCCGTTTCGCCACGCTCGACTCGACCCTCGCGCTGTTCTTCGCCTTCTTCATCAACGCGGCGATCCTGATTCTCGCCGCGGCGACCTTCAATTCCAGCGGGCATCACGAGGTCGCCGACATCGGCGATGCCTACCGGCTGCTCGCCCCGCTGCTCGGCACCGGCATCGCGAGCGTGCTGTTCGCGGTGGCCCTGCTCGCGTCGGGGCAGAACTCCACGATTACGGGAACGCTCGCCGGCCAGATCGTGATGGAAGGG
>CAYNNS010000155.1:0-7418 GCA_964398345.1 uncultured Gemmatimonas sp.
TGTCCGGCGATACCCTCACCCATTATCCCGTTGTCGCCAAGGACCCCGATCTCCCGGCGGAAGAAAAAGACGGTGAACGGTATCTCGTGAAGGCGATGGGCGACACGCTCTGGATGAAATGGCTGAATGGTTCGTTTCAATCCCATGAGTCGCTGCTCCTGAGGATTGCCCGGTAGCATCGGCATCCGCGCCATGCGCAGCTTCACCAGGCGGGATTTCCTCCAGCGGTGCGCCGCGGTCGGAATCGCGACCCGCGGGATGAGGGCCCGGGCGGCGACCGCACTATCCCGTGCGCTCGCGATGAACGATCCGAAGAAGCTTACGGACGTCAATTCGACGAGCCTCCGCGCCGGCATTGAGCTCGGCTGCCAGGCAGTGAGCCGCTTGTTCAATCCAGACGATCCTGAGGGAGCTCCGTACTTCTGGATGAATCTGCGCCCCGTTGCCAGCATGTCGTTCAGCGACGTGTTCTCCGATGCCCAGGTCCCCGGGAAATCGTTGCTTGGACTGCTCACCGCCGAGAAGCTGGTCGGCCTCGAGGCCTCGCCGGCGGTGGTCGATCAGTATGCCCGTATCGCTTTCTTCTCGTACGGCGGGCCAGTGGCGTTACCGCTCAATCGCAGCGCACTCGGCGGGAGGTTGGTCAACTTCGCTCCCGTGAATGTCGCGCATGGGTTCCACGCACTGTACGCGTTGGCGACGCTGCGACGCTCCGATCGCGCGCACGCACTCTTCGAGAAGGGTGTCGATGCCGTACTCGCGCTCTGGGATCCCCGATCCGGGTGGAACCGACAGCGCATTCAGGACGACTTGGGTCTCTCGTACCACGATGTCCAACCCGACGCTCCGTTCATCGCCGGCCTCGCGATGGCCATCGGGCCACTCGCCAAGTACCACGCAGCGACGGGGTCGCGGCGTGCACTCGAGCTCGCAACGATGCTGAAGGACAAAGTTCTTACGGAGTACTTTCCCGCAAGCGGCGAGTACGACGCCGCACGCCTCGGCGCCCATGTGCAGAACGTCGTGTACGTCATGGCATCACTTGCGTGGCTTGCCACTGCGACGCACGACGCCTCGCTCATGGCACGGGTCAAGGCGTTCTATGACAACGGCCTGAAGCGACTCAGGAACAGCATCGGCTGGAGCCCGGAGTACTTTGGCAACCCGTCGCATGCGCGCGGCCCGCGTGGAACGAACGGCGAACGGGGTGAGGCGGGCAACACGGCCTTGATCCTCGAAACCGCGCTGCTGCTTGGCGATTGGGGACATTTCGAAACGTTTGCAGACGCGGAGCTCATCCTCCGCGGCCATTTGCTGCCGAGCCAACTGCGCGATGTGTCGTTTGTCGCGGGCGTCGACCGGCCGGCAGCGCGTGGGTCGCTGAGCATCGGGCGCCGTGTTCAGGGCATGTGGGGGTTCCCCGCTCCGTATGGACACCTCCCGATCGGTGACGAGATCATTGGTGTGGGCACCGATATCGTGGGACCGGTTGTCTATGCGCTTGCAGAGGCGCACGCCCGGGTCATCGGCAGACGAAACGGTCAACTGGCAATCAATCTGCTGTTCGATTACAAGAGTGATGACATCGAGGTCACCTCACCCTACCCAGGCGGCATCCTGACGGTTGCGCTGCGGTCGCCGCAGCCAGTCGAGGTACGAATTCCACCCTGGGCGTCCGGTGACCGTCTCGAGCTCATTGGCATTTCGCGCGACTCGGCGACGCTCAGTGACGGATACCTGCAGGTTGCGGCGGGTGCTGCGCGCGACGGTCGCTTTGGTATCCGTATTCCCCTCACGCAACGCGAGCTCGATGTGTCCACTGGCAGCCGCCTCCTGCGCACACGCGTCAAGGGGGATCAGGTTATAGCGATGGACAATCCAGTGGCTGATGGTACTTTCTTTGATCCGTATACCTCCTGACGTGCATGCGGTCTAACCCGCGTCAGGTAGCGCACAACAACCGCACCGTCATGCCGACTTCCGAGGAGCCACCGCCTGCCAGAGACCTTCGCTGAGTACCGAGCACGTGTTCTCGCCTACCTCGGCACACGGGATCCCATACGGGTTCAGCGCACAACGCCCGCCCGCTTGGAGCGCCGCATGCGAGAGTTGACCCCGGGCTTAGCAACACAGCACCCGGCACCAGGTAAGTGGTCGATCGCAGAGATCGTTGCCCATTTGGCGGACGCCGAACTCGCCATGGGATGGCGGCTGCGGAACATGCTCGCCACGCCGGGAGTGCCCTTGGCGTGGTGGGATCAGGATCGCTGGTCGGCGCGCCTTGCGTATGCCCGGCGCCCGGTCCGTGAGTCCGCGGCGCTCTTCCGCGCGCTGCGGGAAGCGAACCTGCGTCTGCTGGTCGGGGTTCCGCGTTCGCGGTGGAAGACATGTTTTGGGGTCCATGCGGTGCGCGGGCGACAAACGGTTGAGGAGTTTGTAGCGCTCGAGGCGGCGCACGACTTGAATCATCTCCGGCAGATCGACCGCCTTTTATTAGCCCTGACGCCCAACAAGCGCTTGGAGCTCACGGGGCCTAAGCGGCGGCGCAGCTCAAGTGCAGTCGTTAGGCGTCACGTTCGCAGGTCCCGATGAGCCAGGAGGCTTTGTGATCAGATGCCTTGCTCGCGGAAGGCCGCTGGGGCTCACCTACTGTCTTTTCGTCTGCGGCGCCTGCGGTCCTTCCCCGCACGCATCCGCGCCTGGACCGTTCCCCAAAACGTCAACGGCCGAACGATCAGGGCGGGACACGCTCCCGGTTTGTACCGGGGCTTTGGCGTAGGAAGCTGTGAAAATGCGGAGTGGAGTTGCAAGCCCACCACCCGCACGCTGCGCGCGACACCTCAGTCGTGACAGTGGAGCGCTTTCCCCCCCATCGCTAGTTGCCCTGTTGGCGCCGGCGGCGGCAACCAGTTGGGTCCATCGCGATCAACGCCTCTCGTGCTGGGCGAAGTGGTCTCGAAACTCTTGCTGGAGAAATGTCGCCGCCGTTTCGAGCCGACCCAAATGGCCGGCTTGCATGAACACGATCACAGCCTCGATGCTGACGCCGGACCGCGTGATCCGCTCCAGCCGGCGGCGCTTCGGATGCGAGGTGAGAAAGCGCGCGGGGATGAGGCCGAGGCCAATTCCGCTCGCCACGAGGGACACCTGCATGTCGATATTGTTGATCTCGGCGGCGATTTCGAGCGGCGAGCCGAGTTCGCGCAGCCTCGCCTCGAGTGCGGCTCGAATAAAGCACCCAGGCGGATTGAGCACCCAGCGTCCGTCGAGATCGCGATCTTTCGACTTGCCGCTGCGCCGTACGCGAGACCGCGGACCGGTCGCCTTGACCAATACCAGGCGCTCTGAAGCCAAAACGCTGCTGGCCACATCGCCGGGCACCGTGTCGTCGGCCGCGAGAAAACCCAGTGCCACATCGAGTTCGCCGGTCCGCACCTGCTCGATGAGCTTATGCCGGACATCGGTGCTCAGTACCGGTCGCAGCTGCGTGAAGCGGCTCGTCAAGCGCTGGATCGACGCGACGAGACTGGGTTGGGCGAGCGCATGCGACAGGCCGACGCGGAAGACGCCGCTGGGCTCGGCGTCCTTCGCGCCGCTCGCCTTGAGATCGTCCATGATGCGCAACATATGGCGTCCGCCATCGAGCACCACGCGGCCCTCTCGCGTAATCCGCCCCGGCTTCACGCGACGATCGAGCAGGGGCGTCTTCAGGGTCGCTTCGAGGCGCTGGATCTGTCGGGTGACCGCAGAAGGCGTCAAGAACAGCCGTTCTGCTGCCCGCTGCAACGACCCTGACTCGGCGAGGACCACGAACGTCCGCATCTCGTCCAGCATGTCAGCTCTCCCAGTTGCAGGGCGAGCAATATGCTAATGACAAGCTTGCATCTGGTGCAAGTACAACGCAGTCGGACGAGAGTCCCCTCTCACATTGTTATTGCGGCGCCGCGAAACTGTACTGCGTCATTCGCCGGCGATCAGCTCGATCTCGACCGCTGCGCCCAGCGGCAGCGCTGCGACGGCTACCGTCGTGCGGGCCGGATACGGAGCCACGAAATGCTTGGCGTACACCTCATTCATCGCGGGATAGTCCCGTAGGTCGGTGAGATACACGTTCACCTTCACGGCATCGGCGAGCGACTTGTTCGCGGCGCTCAGGAGCGCCCCAAGATTCTGAAAGACCTGCTCGGTTTGAGCGACGATGCCGCCTTCAATCAGCTTGCCCGTGGCAGGATCTTGGGCGACCTGGCCGCTCGTGTACACACGATCGCCGTCGCGCACGGCGGGTGAATATGGACCGACTGCTTTGGCGAGACGGTCGGACGTAATGGGTTGCATCGGCAGGTCCGGGATGTTGGGGAAGGTGGGTGATATCGCTCGTCGCTACTTGAGCGCTTGCAGAGGAGACACGCGAGTGGCGCGTCGTGCGGGAATGAAACACGCGGCCAACGTAACGAGCCCCAGCAGGACCGTCACTACGACAAGCGTCGTCGGGTCGTTCGACGACACCCCGAACAGGAGGCTCGCCATCAGGCGCGTCACGCCGATCGACGCAGCCAGACCGACAACGGTTCCGGTGGCGGTGAGCATGAGGCCGGGGCGGAACGCGAGACCGAGGATATTTCGAGGCAGCGCACCTAATGCCATCCGAATGCCGAATTCCTGCGCGCGCTGGCCGACGACGAAGGCCATTACACCATAGATCCCCAGCGCGGCGAGCAGGAGCGCGGACACGGCAAAGATCGACATCAAGAAGAGTGAGAACTGGCGCCGCGCCATCGAAGCCGACATCAGGGCGGCCATGGTCCTGACGTCGAACCCCGGAAGTTCCGGATTGATGCTGTGCACGGTCGCCGTAAGGGCTTCTTTCGGCGCCTTCACGTCTACGCCGGAACGCGTGCGCACCACCGCGGCGGATGGAATCGCTGCGTATTTACAAATGGGATCTAGAAACCGCGGTAGCGCGGCCATGTCGAGCCCATCGTGCCGCACATCCCCAACTACGCCGACGATGTGGGCTTCTTGGGCTTTCCCTCTCGAGACATACCGCAACCGCTGGCCAACCGCGTCTCGTTGTGGTGAAAACCTGCGGACGAACGTTTCGTTGACCACCACGACCCTCGCGCTCGAATCCGCGTCGTGATCGGTGAAGACGCGCCCCGCTATCAGCGGCGTCCCGAGCACGTCGAAGTATCCTGCGCTCACGCCTCCGAATTGCGCGGCGTGGTCATTGTCGTGCGTCGACGCCTCGTCGGGCAGCGAGAACGCCACGGGATTGTTGACGATGCCCAGGAGCGGGACAGCGCTCGACGTGCTGATCGCCGTGTGTTCCATGCCGGGGAGCACAGCGAGCCTTGCGAGCAGTTCCCTGTCAAGTCGCGTGCGCTGCGCTGGTGTCAGGTATCTATTCGCGCTCGGATTGTTCGGAACCGGAACCCAGATTTGGCCCGCGACCAGCCTCTGCGGGTCAAGACCGGGGTTCTGGCCGACGGCAGCCGAAAAACTGCGGACGAGCAACCCGGCACCAATCAGCAACACCGCCGAAAGCGCAACCTCCAGCACGACCAGCGCCGCGCGAGTTCTGTTGCGCCGCACGCTCGGTCCGCCACCAGTGCGACCCCCGTCCCTGAGGTCGCGATTGGGATCGATCGCCGATGCGTGAAGCGCCGGCATCACTCCGACCAGCACGCCCGTCGCGAGCGACAGGATCACTGCGAACGCGACCATTCGCCAGTCCGCATGTACCTCGGCGAGTCGTGGCACGTCTGCGGGCAGCATGGCAAGCAGTAGCTTTTGCGCGAGCAGCAGCACCGCAAGAGCGGCCGCGCCCCCGGCCAACGAGAGGAGCACGCTCTCGGTCAGCACCTGCCGAACGAGCTGGCCGCGCGACGCGCCCAGTGCCTGGCGCACCGCGAACTCACGCATCCGTGCCGACTCCCGCGCGATCTGCAAGCTGGCCAGGTTGACGCATACAATCAGGAGCACAAAACTCACGGCGGCGAACAGGATCACGAGCGTCGGTCGCACATTGCCCGTCAAGCTGGTTTGGGCCGGCTCGAGCCGAAGCGACCAACCCAACTGTTTGGGATACTCATTGGGGTAAGTCTGTTGCAACGAAGTCGTCAGCACGTCGAGTCGCCGCTGTGCTTGCTCGAGCGTGATTCCCGGCTTCAAGCGACCCAACGCGCCAGGCAGCGCGCGCGCGCCGCGCACCGGCGGTGTCGGCCAGGGATCGCCGGTGAAGCCAGCGGCCGTCCACATGTCGATGTCGCCGACATCAGAATTGGCCGGGTGGCGAAAATCGGATGGCATGACGCCGATCACGGTGTACGGGTCCTCATCCACCCGAACCTTGCGCCCGATGATATCCGGATCCGATCCGAAGCGACGCTTCCACAGAGCGTCGCTGATGACGACGCCGTCCAGGAAGCCGGGCACCCACTCGGATTGCGTGTACACCCGTCCGAGTGCCGGCGCCGTGCCGAGGAGGTCGAAGTAGTTCGGGCTCGTGCCGATCAGCAGGATCCGCTCCACCTTGCCTTCGCCCGACAAGGCCCCACTCGAGGGAAACATCGCGCTGACCTGCTCGAACACGCCGGAGCGTTCGCTCACGTCGTACAATTCGGGGACCGACATCCCGACATTCCTGGCTCCGGCGCCTCCCAGATCATCGAACACGCGCACGATGCGCTCGGGTTCGCGGAAGGGCAGCGGCTGCAGCAGCACGGCATGCACGACGGTAAAGATCGCGAGATTCGCTCCGATGCCGAGCGCCAGTGTCAGCAGGGCGATGGTCACGAACCCGGGGCTCTTCCTCAACGTGCGCCAGGCATAGCGCACGTCCTGCCGCAGACCGTCCATACGCGTCCTCCATCCGATCGCCGCAACGGCGTGAGGGCCAACGGCGACCGCCGTTTCCCGTGGACGAATGGGTAATCCCGGCAGTGGAGGTGCGTCAAATGCAACGTTAGCACTATCATATTGCTAAAACAGCACAATAGATGGCGAGCCCGTGCGAGGACGGGGCGACTGTCGACCGACCGCGAGATCCGCTCTCTGCTACGGTCCCGCGCTCTCGCCCAGGGCGACGAGTAGCGCGTCCAGCTGATCGAACGTCTCGAGCAGGGCCTCGGCTGCTCCGGTGCCGGCAGCGTCGAGCGCTTCCTTCGAAGGATAGGTCTCGCGCAGGACCACCAGCGTCGTGCCGCCCTGTTCCTCGAAGGTCACCGTGGTGACAGACCCGCCTTCGCCACCTTCCTCATTGGTCCACGCGAGGCGCGAATGCGGCTGCACGTCGATATACGTACCGAAAAACGCGACAGGCTCGGGGTCGTGGTCGAATATCAATCGGTATTTGCCTCCGACGCGAGCATCCACCTCGCAGGACAGCAGGGTCATTCCCATCGACTTGGGCACCCACC
>CAYNNS010000156.1:0-7410 GCA_964398345.1 uncultured Gemmatimonas sp.
GGGTTAGCCACTTCTTCATTCCCTTCCTTTGTTTTGGTACCACCCCCCCCCTTGCAAAACGGGCCCCGCTCCCGGCCCCCGGGCCGCCCGGGTTTCTGGCCCCCCCCCCCGGGGGGACCGCGCGTGGGCACCCCGCCACTCCTGAGCTTGGGCCGATGCAGCGCGTCGGCGAGCACCAGGGCCCGCGCGATGGCCATCCGCATCGCGCCCGCCTGACCCGACTGTCCGCCCCCGTCCACATGCGCCCTCACGTCGAATGCACCGAGGGTATCCGTGGTGGTAAAGGGCTGCTGGATGTGCTGGACCAGCGAAGGCCGCGGGAAATAGTCGCCCAGGTTCCGGCCGTTGATCTCCCACTTACCGGTGCCGGGCGTGAGATACACCCGCGCCACGCTCGTCTTGCGCCGTCCCACGGCGTGCCAGCGGAACTGATCGTCGCTCATGCACTCACCTTCACGGCGAAGGGCTTGGGCTGCTGTGCCGCGTGCGGATGCTCACCGCTCGCATACACCTTGAGTTTGAGACGCAGCCGCTGCCGCGAGAGCGAGTTCTTCGGCAACATCCCGTACACCGCCTTCTCGATCACTTGCTCGGGGCGCTTGGCGAGCACCTCGCTCACCGGAGTGAAGCTCTCGTGCCCCATGTAACCGGAGTGACCGAAGTACTGCTTCTGCTCGGCCTTCTTCCCGGTGAGCCGTACTTTCGCCGCGTTGACGACCACCACGAAGTCGCCACCATCCATGTGGGGCGTGAACGTTGGTTTGTGCTTGCCGCGGATCAGCTGCGCAACGGCACTCGCAAGCCTGCCCAACGGAATGCCGGTGGCGTCGACCACATGCCAATCGTGCCGGATCTCCGCCGGCTTTGCCGAATAGGTGTTCATGACCCCAAAGTCGCTGGTTTCAGTTCAAATACAGCTTTGCAACATAGCGGAGGCCAAGGGGTTAGGTCAAGTCGAAGCTGGCCAAAAGGCGGCGGCACTCCGATCAGAGGATCGCAGCCGGTCGCCAACCTAGTTGAGACTGTTGCGGGACGATAGCTTCCGGCGCTCCAACGGCTTCCTCCTCCAATCTCCGGCGCATGGTCTCGTACGAGCTCTCGGAAACCGAGTTGATCCGGCTTCGGGCGGGTGTGCGCATCATGGCGCTGCAACGGCTCGGCGACCCCGAGCTGGCGGAAGAGATCGCGCAGGAGAGCATGGCTCGCGTGGTCCAGGCCGTCCGGGAGGGCAAGCTGCGGGAGCCCGAACGGCTGGGCGGCTTCGCTCGCGCCATCGCTCAGCACGTGATCGTCGACACGATGCGGGCGCGCAAACGGAGCGTCGACCTGGGCGCCGCCGCCCCAATAGCGGCCAGTACCGAGCACCCCCTAGAGCGCATCTGCACCGAGGAGCAAATCACTGAGCTGCGCCGCGCCTTGCGGGAGCTGACCGCGGGAGATCACGAGCTGTTGCGCTTGGCATTTTTCGGGGGGCTGACCTCGCAGGAGCTTGCCGACCGTCTGAGTGAGCCTGGCCCGCGGGTCCGCAAACGGAAGGAACGAGCGCTCAAGCGACTTCGGCAAGCGCTGAGCAACCCCGGCGGTCACGATTCCGCCGCTGCTCCGACTCTGGGAAAGGAAGCTGTCTTGGAGACCGATGCCTGAGCTCGAGTGCGCACTGACCAACCGGGATGACCTGGTACCGCGCTACCTGGCGCGGCGCCTGAGCGAGCAGGAACAGGAGGCGTTCGAAGCGCACTTCTTGACCTGTGCGCGTTGCCAGCACGACCTGGAACTTGGTCTCGCGGTGCGTGGACTGCTGCCGCGCCAACCTCGAGTGCGGTGGCGAGGGTGGGCCGCTGTCGGCAGTCTCGCGGCGGCCGCCGCCATCGGAGCACTCCTGCTGTTGCCCTCACGGGGAGGGTCAGAGGCGCTGCGGGCGCTGGGTGCGGTTCGCCAGGCCCCCATTTATCTCGGCATCCCCATTCGAGCCGGCACTCCTTCCCTGACGGACTCGCTCTTTGCCGCCGGGATGACCCAATACCTCGACGAGCACTATGAGCGTGCGACCGGGGAGCTGGAAAAGGCAGTGCGGGCGGGCCCCGATGCCGCCCCCTTGGAATTCTTCCTCGCCGCGAGCCTGCTGATGACCGGCCACGCGGCCGAAGCAGCGGCGGGATTCGCGAAAACGGTGGCCTTGGGTGACACACCCTACCGCGCGGAGGCCCACTTCTACCGCGCCAAGGCGCTGCTGCAGCTCGGCCGAAGAACCGATGCCGAGCGGGAGCTGGCCGAGGCGGTCAAGAGCGGGGGCGTGATCGGGGCTTACGCGAAATCACTGACGGACAGCCTGCAGGGGATCGGGCGACGCTAGCGCTCCTGTTTCTCGCGCTTCTCCATCCGGCGGCGAGCGATTCCAATCAGGCGCGGCTGCTCTGGATGCAGAGCAGCGAGCTCGGCGTCCTGCTGGATGTCCACGGAGAGGTTGCGCTGCTGCGCCTGGCGCTCGCCGCCGATCCCAACTTCTCTCCCGCCCTCTACGATTTCATCGCCCTGACACGCTACCAGCCAGAGGTCCGTGATTCCATGCTGGCGGCGGGCCGGGAAGACACTCCGCCACGCCGCTGCATCGCCCTCGTCGCCCGCGCTCCCACCGGCTATCCCGCGGCTGTGGTTCCTGCGCTGCTCGCGCTCGAGGCCCAGCACCAAGCAAGTGTGTGCTCCAAACTGTTCCTCGGCGTGTACGGCACCGAGCTCACGCCGCTCCAGCCCTGGTCAAAGCGGGCGGTGGAATACCTGGAAGCCGTGAACCATCTGGCTCCCGAGATCGCCTACCTCTGGGTGCGGCGCGCCGGATTGCTCGTGGGACTCCAACAGGTCGCTGCCGCGCGCGCGGTTCTAGAGGAAGGGCTGTCGCGCAGCGTCCAGGCCAGCCAGCGCGTGCAGCTGTATCAATCGGTCGCCGCGGTCATGGCCCGCTCGGCTGACTCGCTGCGAGCCTTCGAGCTCCGGCGCGCCCTAGCCGCTGCGGTCGAGCGCGACGGCCGTCCCGGGCTCAAGAACATTTATCCCGAATACCTGGATTTCTTTCGCCCTCCTGATCCCGCCACTCCGCGCTGGGAGTCGCAGGGACTCGAGCGCGTTCGTCTCGCGGGCACGAGCGGCGACCTCTATCAGGAGTGGTCGGTGCAGCGGAACCTCGGCGCGGCCCTCAGCGACGCGGGCCGCCCCACCGAGGCGCTGCCACACCTCGAGCGCGCCGTGTGGCTCGCGGAGCGGAGCGGCTCCCGGCTGATGCAGACCGAAGCCTACCGGTTCCGCGGTCGCACCCTCGCGAAACTGGGAAAGGCGGATGCCGCGGAACGGGATCTTCGGCATGCGATCGCGCTAGCTCCAGGAGCGGAGGACGGCTTCTATCGCGCGGAGGCGTATCACAATCTCGCGCATACGCTGGAGGAAATGGGCCATCTGCGGGAGGCGGCTCGCATGATCGACTCTTTCATCGCCTACACCCGACCGCTGCGGCATGCGCAGCCTCGGATGATGAGCCTGCGCGACGCGGCCATCATCCGGCGCAAGAACGGCTGGCCCGCGGCGGCCCATGCCGCGGACCAGGAAATGGTGAAGGTCGTCGACGAGCAGGACCGGGGACACTACTGGGCCGGCGAGTACTATGAGCAGTCCGGTGACTTCGCGCGCGCGCGCGACGAATTCCACCGAGGAGTGGACGAGGGCAACGGCGAGCTTTCATTGAACCTGGGCGGTCTGGCGCGCGTGTTCGAGAAACTGGGACAGCTCGATAGCGCTGAGGGAGCGGCCCGGGCGCACGACAGCGTGATGTCGAACCAGCTCGACGTGCCCCTGCTCCCACCCATCCTGGCCGCCGCTGGCCGGGGCAGCGAAGCCGTGAGAATCTCTCGGACGTGGACCGACCTGCAGTTTCAACACGGAAATCTCCAAGGTGCCGCAATGGCGGCGGTCGGGCTCGCCGACCTGCTACTGAAACACGGAGACCCCAGACAGGCGTTGCTCGAAGCGGAGCGCGCCGAAAGCCTGGCCAAGCGGATCACCTCGACCGACGAGCTCATTCAGGCGAGGAGAATCGAAGGCCAGAGCCTGCTGGGATTGCGGGACTCCGCGGGCCTGGTGCGATTGCGGGCCGCAGCGGCGCTCGCGAAGGAGCATCCTACCAAAGAGGGCGAGCTGAGCACACAACTGGCGCTTGCCGAAGGGTTAGCAGGTACCGGCAGGGTCGACGAAGCCCTGACGGCATTCGATCAAAGCGCGCGTATCGTCGAGCAGACCACGCGGCGGCTCGAGGTCGACCTCGACCGGGTGCGCTTTCGCGACCACCAGGTCGCGGCCTTCGACGGGGCGATCGACTTACTGCTCGCGCAACCCGAAGGCGCCGCGCGGCTGGCCGCTTTGACGGCTTGGTCGCAGCGGCGCAAAGCGGCCGCGCTCGCCCTGGCGGTGGGAACGCAGCCGGCCAATGCCCACCGCCCAAGCCTGAGTATCGCGGAAATTCGCCAGCGTCTTCCGCGCGGTACCGCATTGCTCGACTACCTCACCATCGGACAACGCTCGGCCGTCCTGCTAGTGACCGCCGAAGCTGCCGCGGTAGTCGCCTTGCCTCTATCCCCCGACTCCTTGACGCGTTTAGCGGACCGTCTCCGCAGTCCGTTGGTCCACTCCTATGCCGGCCAGATTGACCTGACCCGTGCGCAGTTCGATTCGGTAGCGGCACGAGCGCTCTACGCAGCACTGGTTGCCCCGTTCGGGCCGCGGCTCGAACACATCGACCGGTTGTTGATCGTTCCCGATGGAGCACTCCACTACGTGCCGTTCGATGCTCTCCTCGGCCAGAACGGCTATCTGCTCGATCGTTTCCAAATCGAGCTGCTTCCTTCTGCCCAATTCCTGCCTGCTGCCACGCCTCGACCTCTCACGGCTTCGGTCCTGGTGATCGCTCACGACGCCCCCGGCGCCGAGCAGGAAGCCGAAGCGATTGCAGCGGCGTGGCGGCCCGGCGCGGTCACCGTGCTCTCGGGGAACGCCGCCACCGAAACTGCATTCCAGAACGCACACGGAGTGAGCATCCTCCATTTTGCCGCCCACGCCGAAGCCGACGACCGCGAACCGCTGGCCTCCCATCTTCGCCTGGCGCCGGACGCGATGAACGACGGTTTCCTTCAGCTCGGCGAGATTGCCCGCAGACAGCATCCCGCGCAGCTGGTGATTCTGAGTGCTTGTGAGACGCTTTCCGGTACCCTGTATCGCGGCGAGGGGCTGATGGGGCTGGGCCGAGCCTTCCTGACGGCCGGCGCGGGTTCGGTGCTTGCAACAGAATGGCCGATCGGATCGGCCTCGGCGGAGTTGATGGGGGCGTTTCATCGTCAGCTCGCAGCAGGAATCGAACCCGCCGCGGCCCTGCGCGATGCCAAGCGGACCCTGCGCGGCCGCGCCGCGACGGCGCACCCGTTTTTCTGGGCGGGGTTCGTGCTGCTGCGTGGGGCAACGGGACCAGCCTAGACCCGCTCAAACCTCGCCGGTCACAACAATGGGGGTCTCGATTCCCACCTCAACGGACCCAACGTCGACGCGACCCGCTTTCACGTCTACTACGGATTCAAAGGCAACTTCAACGCCGCCCCGTTCGCCGGATTGGACGTCGACGACGTGAGCGCGTTCGGTCCCGAGACCATCACGATTACCCAGATGAACCCCGGCACCTATCGCTGCTCGGTGCACGACTACAGCAATCGCGCTTCGACGACCAGCGCCGCGTTAGGACAGTCGGGCGCCAAGGTGCAGGTCTACAGCTCCACCGGCATCACACCGGTCAACGGCACGAGCTTCTTCTCCGACCCGAGCACGATTCTCACTCCGCCTTCGGATGCCTGGGGCGGGAATGATGCGCTGTTGATCTGGCAGGCGGTGCGAGACCACCCCAAGCGGCGCCCGTAATGGGGAGGCTCAGCTCGAGGCACTCTTGAAGGTGAGCAGTACCTCGCCCCTCTCTACCGCACGGCCAACGGCGACGGTCACCGCATCAACTACCGCGGTGGCCGCCGCCTTGAGCTCATTCTGCATCTTCATGGCTTCCAAGACGATAAGGCTCTGCCCTTGAACCACTTTGTCACCTGAGGAAGCGAGCACCTTCACCACCAGTCCGGGCATAGGTGCTTTGAGCGGAACGGGCCCCGACTGACTCGACGCGCTTCCGGACAGGCTCCTGATGTGAACGCTCCGTTCATCCAAAGCTTCAACGTCGAATCGCTCGCCGCCCGTCATGACCGCCCACGTACCCCGGCTGCCATTCCACATCGGAAGCGGGTAGGAGCGGCCATCAAGCGTCAGCAATCGCTCCGGAGTCCCCTCGCGCTGAACCAGCGTAGCGCGGTGCTCGATCCCGTCGACCGTGACCCGATCGCCCTCCAGCTCGACCGTGTGGGTCTGGCCGTTGAGCGTGACCAGATACCTCATGCGTGCTCCAGCCGCGCGACGCTCTCGACGTGCGCGCTTTGCGGAAAGAGATCGAAGGCCCTGAGGCCGGCGAGCCGGTACACCGGCCCCAGCCGGGCAAGATCGCGTGCCAGCGTCGCGGGATCACAGGAGATGTAGACCAGGCGGTCGGGCGGTCGGGCCGTCAGGCGGTCGGTCACAGCTTCGGAGAGTCCCGTTCGGGGAGGATTGACGATGATGACGTCGGGACGCCGGAGCCTGGCTAGGCTGCGCTCGACGTCGCCGGCAACGCGGGTTACTCCCGGGGCCGCGGGCTGCATTTCCGCCACGCGAACCGCGCGCGCATCGCGCTCGACACTCTCCACCGTGGCACCGCGCTCGACGAGTGCCTGCGTCGTCTCGCCGATTCCCGCATACAGATCCCAGGCATGCTTCCCGGCAACCTCGCCGAGCTCGGCCACGGCGTGCGCGCGGGCCTTGTCGCCCATGACCGGATGCACCTGCTCGAAGACCATCACCGGATATGCCTCCCGGGAACCAAACACCGTGCGCGCCGCTCCTTCCTCCGGCTCCCACCAGAGCACCGCTTCGATCCCCTCCTGCGCAAGCGCCTTGCCGAGCTCGGCGCCGCGCGTCCAGGCATCGCCGGGAGCCGTGCGGAAGATGGCGTGCGTCCCCCCCTCACGGTCCACGCGGAGCACGACATGCTCGAGGCGAGCCGGCAGCAGCGCGCGATGCCGGCGCAGGCCGCCCCAGAGCCGGTTGAGCTCGGGCCGCGCGATCGGACACTGCGTCAGCTCGAACACCTGGTCCGACTGGGTCACGCGATGGTACCCGATGCTGCCGGCCTTGGCCGCGAGGGTGATCTTGCTGCGGTAGTCCCACTCCGTGTCGCTCGGCTCGAGCGGCGGGTCCTCGGTCTGGAAATGCCCGATCCGGCGCAACGCGTCGCCCACGAGCCGCGCG
>CAYNNS010000157.1:0-7408 GCA_964398345.1 uncultured Gemmatimonas sp.
GTGGAGCGAATCTGTCGCGATGTAGGGGATCTGGCCGGGCGCGTGGAGGGTCTGGGCCACCCGCATGGGGTCGCGCGCGGACAGCCGGAGTTTGCGGTTGGCTTCCTGCTGCAGCGTCGAGGTGGTGAAGGGGGCGGCCGGCCGCCGGACCCCGGGCTTCTCTTCACTCGCACTGACGGTCCAGGGTTGCTCCAGGAGCCGCTGTCGCAGCTTGGCGGCCGCGGCCTCGTCGAGCAGCACGACGTCCTTGCCCTCGGCGAGTCGGCCGGTCTTCTCGTCGAAGTCCTTCCCGCTCGCGATTCTCTTGCCACTCAGCGCAATCAGCTCGGCGGCGAATTCCTGCCTCGAGTGGGCCAGCTGGGCCTTGAGATCCCAGTACACGGCCGCGCGGAAGGCGCGCGGCTCCCGCTCGCGCTGCACCAGAAGACGTACCGCCACCGACTGGACCCGCCCCGCCGAGAGGCCGTAGGCGATCTTCTTCCAGATCAGCGGCGAGAGGGTATAGCCGTAGAGCCGGTCGAGAATGCGGCGGGTTTCCTGCGCCCGCACCAGCTTGCTGTCGACGTCGCGGGTGGTGTCGAGCGCCTCGCGAATCGCTTCCCGCGTGATCTCGTGGAACCCCATGCGGCGCACTTTCACCCGGGGCGACAACACCTGGGTGAGGTGCCAGGAGATACTCTCGCCTTCGCGGTCTTCGTCGGTGGCGAGGATCAGCTCATCGGCCTCTTTGAGGGCGTCCTTGAGCTCCTTGACGACCTTCTTCTTGTCGCTCGGGACGACGTAGAGCGGCTCGAAATCCTTCTCGACGTTCACACCGAGCCGAGCCCAGTCTTGTCCTTTGTATTTGGGGGGGATGTCCGCCGCCTTGTCGGGAAGGTCGCGGATGTGCCCCATGGAGGCGGCGACCTTGTAGCCGCGCGGGAGAAAGTCCCGGATAGTCCGTGCCTTCGTGGGCGATTCGACGATGACCAGCGACCCCATGACACTCCTTGGGCTTCAGAAACGCAACGCGAAGGATCTCCAGCGCGGGAAACCCTTCGCGGACGGGCCAACTACTACAATGCTCGCGGCCTCGCTGTCAAATGTCACCGATTCTGTGCCGCCAGTAACGTTTCACTGCCTCAAGAGATGCTAATACCTGCTGTGGGGCCTCGCGCGTGTCCTGATCGCGTGATATAATGGCTGCGTCATCACTGGTACATTCGCGTCGTGCACTCGTGACTAAACGGCTCCAAACCCCGTTTGTGTCATTCCGTTCCATCTGGTGCCGCGGCCTGTGGCGAAGTGACACGGCAGCACCCGCTGACGCTGTCTAGGGTGTTGCGCCGCAAGTAGATGGCGGAGCCGTGCAGTTGGCACGACTTCCGCCAAGTAAGCCACGATTTCTGTCCACAATCGGCGTTCGGATTGTTGGTGGGTCCCACTCCTCATCGAGGATACCGAGCATGATCGGCAACTCGTTCCGTCGGATGGCCACAACGGGATTCGGCGCACTGCTGCTCAGCGCAGTCGCTGCGTTTCCAGTGGTGGCCCAGAATGCGGTCATCCGCGGCACCGTGACCTCACAAGACCGGAAAGAGGCGGTCGCCGGGGTCAACGTCCTGATTCCCTCGCTCAACATCTCCGTCCTCACCTCCGATCGCGGCGCCTACACGCTGACGGTTCCGTCCGCGCGGATCCCGACGACTCCGGTGGTGGTCACCGCGCGCGGCATCGGCTTCAAGGCCCTGTCCCGTACGGCAACGCTCCAGGTCGGGGAGCAGACGATCGACTTCGTGCTCCAAACCGACATCAACCGGCTGGAGGAAGTCATCGTCACCGGTACGCTCGAAGGCGTCGAGCGCTCCAAGGTGCCGTTCGCGGTCGGGCGGCTCACCACGGAAGACCTGCCGGTTCCGTCCTCGAACCCGCTGCAGACCCTGGCGGGCAAGATCCCCGGTCTCCGCATCGCGTCGACCACGGGCCGTCCCGGCACCGCGCCGGAAATCCTGCTGCGCGGGCCGACCTCGATCAACGGCTCGAACCGCGGCCAGGAGCCGCTGATCATCGTCGATGGCGTCATCGCGTCGCACGTCGGCAGCATCCAGGAGCTGGGCGGTCTCGACATCGAGTCGGTCGAGGTCGTGAAGGGCGCGGCGGGCTCCTCGCTCTACGGCACCCAGGCGGCCCACGGCGTCATCACCATCAAAACCAAGCGCGGGTCCACCGGCGCCGACGGTATCAAGTTCAACGCCCGCACCGAGTGGGGCTTCTCCGATTTCAACAGCGTCGACTACGGCATCCCGATCAACCACCCGATCCAGCTCGACGAGACCGGGAAGCGGTTCTGCATCGTGGCGACGTCCGGCAGCTCGGGCGTGCCGAGCGGCACCGGCTCCAACCAGAACTGCTCGCGGACGTTCGACCTCAACAAGGAAATGCTGCGGATCCACAACGTGAACGCCGACACCCTGCGCACCGGGTGGACGCCGCTGCTGGCCACGTTGAGCCTCAACGATCTCCGCAACATCACCCAGTCGCAGATCTATCCCGGCCAGTACTACAACTCCCTCGCGCAGGTGTCCGACCGGCACCCGACCTCGCTCACCGCGATCGACGCGACCGGCAAGGTCGGCAGCGTCGGCTTCTTCGTGAGCGGCCAGTACACCGACGATCCGGGCGCCGTGAAGTTCTTCAAGGGCTCCTCGCAGCGCCGGGCGCGCCTCAACCTGGACTACAACGCCCGCAGCGACCTGCGGTTCCAGGTCAGCTCGATGTACGACGATTTCTATCGCGACAGCCGGACCGGCGGCATTTTCGGCACCATCCTGCGGGGTCAGCTCCCGGGCATCGACCTGCTCGCGCGCGACACGCTGGGCCGCCTGCTCGTCACCCGGCAGAACTTCCGCCCGACCGACAACGGGAACTCCTTCCCGCTGTACGACGCCGAGAACTTCATCTCCAACCTGACCACCAAGCGCTTCCTCGGCTCGGCCTCGGCCAAGTACTTCCCGGCCAGCTGGATCACCGCCGAAGCCAACTTCGGCTACGACATCCGCACCACCAACAGCAACGCCGTGGTCAAGAAGGGCTATCGCACGCAGTCGGTTTCGGCCTCGACCAACGGCGGCAACCAGAGCATCAGCAACAGCCGCGACGAGTCCCTGAACCTGGGGACTTCGGTCACATTCCGGAAGAACTTCAACAAGGATTTGAACGGCAAGCTGAGGCTCGCAGCCAACTACGACCAGGAGAAGTTCATCACCAGCGCCGGGAGCGGCGAGGTCTACCTGGTCAAGGACATCTTCCAGCTCAGCAACACTTCCACGAACTTCAGCAACAGCTCGTCGGGCCTGACCATCAAGCAGGCGGGCTTCTCCAGCGCCGCGACCCTCGAGTACAAGGACCGCTACGTCCTCGACGGGTCCTACCGCTGGGACGGCAGTTCGCTCTTCGGCCCCGGCAACCGCTGGGCGCCGTTCAACCGCGTGGCGGGCGTCTGGATCGTGTCGCACGAGCCCTTCTGGCACGTGCCGTTCATGGATGAGTTCCGGCTCCGTGCTTCGCGCGGTACCGCCGGAAACACGCCGAGCTTCGCGGCGCAGTATGAAGTGTTCAACGTCTCCGCAACCGGTATCTCTACCGGCCAGGCGGGCAACTCGGCCCTCAAGCCCGAGACCACCACGGAGTACGAGGTCGGCAGCGACTTCACGCTCTTCCGCCGGCTCGGCTTCGAGGTCACCTACGCCCTGAACAACACCAGGGACCAGATCCTACCGGTCAACATTCCGGCGTCGGTGGGCTACTCCAGCCAGTGGCAGAACGCCGGCACGCTGCAGAACAAGACCTGGGAGCTGGCGGTCACCCTGCCGATCGTGAACAGCAAGAGCTTCTATTGGCAGACCCGCGGCACCTGGGACCGGACCCGCACCTATATCACCAAGCTCGACGTTCCCGCTTTTACCACGGGCGGCGGGTCGGCTCAGGGCACCGGCAACTTCTTCTACATGACGGATGACAAGCGCCGGGCCTGTTTGCCGGGCGAAACGGGCCACCTGCCCGGTGAGCTGGGCTACAACCCGGGCGAGCCGCGGCCCAGTTGCACCGGGGAGAAGCTCAACCGGTACGGCAACATTTACGGCCGGGTGTTCTTCCAGAGCTGCGGCCAGCTCGCGGCGGCGCTGCGCGACCGTTGCGGCGACGGCAAGGACTTCCAGGTCAACGACGAAGGCTGGCTGGTCTGGGTCGGCGCCGGAAACTCCTGGAAGGACGGCGTGACCAAGAACCTGTGGCAGGCCCGTCTGCCCGCCACCGATCCGACCAACCCCTGGGGTTACGAGCTCGCGTGGGGTCACCCGATCATCGACCGGCCGCTGTGCCCGGGCGGCGTCTCGGGCCCGACCTGCCAGCCCGGCGCCGCGGTCGGCATCAACCAGATCATCGGGAACGTGTTCCCCAGTTACCGCTTCAGCATCTCCAACGACTTCTCCTGGAAGAAGCTGACGGTCTATACGCTGCTCGACGCGACCATCGGCAACTCGATCAACAACCAGGGCGAAGGCTGGGGCCTGCTGTCGGTGAGCTCCGCGCACTTCGACCAGGCAGCGAAGACGGTCCAGACCTCGAAACCGGTCGGGTATTCGTGGCGGGCGGGTAGTCCCGAGAGCACGGGCACAGGCGGGTTCTACGACGTGCTCGGTCCCAACAACTACGTCGTGGAGAAGGGCTCCTTCGCCAAGCTCCGCGAGTTCACCGTCAGCTACAAGCTCGGCCCGATCGCCAAGGTCGGCGATTGGACCGTGGGTATCACCGGCCGCAACATCCACACGTTTACGAAGTACTCCGGCTACGATCCGGAAGTCGGCTGCGGCGGACGCGATGGCAGCGGCTGCGGCGGCTCCGGCTCGGGCTCGACCGGATCAGGCCTGATCAATCAGACCGATGCGTTCAGCTTCCCGACGCTGCGGACCTGGACCTTCACTCTTTCCACGCGCTTCTAGGAGCCGGCTCACATGATGCGATCTCTGATCCGGTACGGCCTGGTCGCGGGTGCGTTGGCCGCGGGCGCTTGCAATTTCGAGAACAAGCTCGCGGTCAGTAACCCGAACGACCCCGGGTTCACGGCGGTCAAAGGCACGCCGGCCGACCTGGAGAACTACCTCGGCACGCTCTACCGCCGGTGGCATAGTGCGCTCTACGGCACGACCACCGTCGTCTGGGGCATGGCCGGGGTGATGTCGTTCGAGGATTTCTCCACCCTGTCGAACAACTGTCAGGGCCAGCGTGTCGGCATTCCGCGCGCGTCGAACGACAACTCCGTCGGCAACGGCTGCAACGGTGAGCAATCCACCGTGTACAACCGCCACGCCGAAACCGCCCGGGGTGCGGCCGACGCGCTCCGGCGCATGAACAACGGTCTCGTCTTCGCGAGCCCCGCGTTCGACGCCCGCAACCGGGCCTGGGCCGAGTTCATTCGCGGCATCTCGCTCGGCTACATCGCGCTGGTGTACGACTCGGCAGCGACCGTCTCGGCCGCGGATTCGGTTACGTCCACCGGGACCGCGGTGGGCGGCGCGCTGGTCAAGTATCCCGAGATCGCGGAATCGGCGTACGTGGCACTCAACAACGCCGAGACCGCGGCCAACACGGCGGGAATTCCGAACTTCCCCACCAACTGGATGTTCACCCCGGTTACGCTGACTCCCACCTACTTCATCCAGATCATCCGGAGCTACCGGGCGCGGATCCGGGCCAACATGGCACGCTACCCCAGCCACGCGGCCTGCACGGCGGCCAATCCGGCCGCACCGGACAATGATTGCACCAAGCAGATCACCGCTGAGGACGTCGACTGGACGAAGGTCAGGGACGACGCCGCGGCGGGCCTGACGTCCGATTTGATCATCACAACCAGCACTGTCACTGGTCCTGGCAGCGCCTGGACCAACCAGTGGTACTCCTACGGCACCTGGCACCAGATGACGCCGTTCATCGCGGGCATGGCCGACAAGACCGGCGCCTATGCCACCTGGATCGCGGCACCGCTCGGTACCCGAGGCTCCGGTGCGCCGTTCTTCATGCAAACCGACGACCAGCGCTGGCCGCAGGGCGCGTCGCGGTCGGCGCAACAGGCCGACTTCACGCTGGCGGGCTCCGCCACGGTCGCGACGAACCCCGGCTGCACCAATGCGAATACGGTCTGCAAGCGGTATTTCCGGAACCGCGACGTCGCGGACCCGGCCGCCAGCCCGTCCTGGGGCGCGTCGCAGTACGACCACGTTCGCTTCTATTCCTGGAAGACCTCGGGTACCGGCACCGGCCAGAACGGGCCCTTCCCGTTCTTCACGGTCGCCGAGAACAACATGCTCGAGGCCGAAGCGCGTATCCGGCTGGGCGATTTCGCCGGCGCCGCTACGCTCATCGACAAGACCCGCTCCACCTGCGGCTACGGCAGCGTTCCGGCCGGTTGCACGCTGCGCGCGGCGGGCAATGGTCCTTCGCTGACCTGGGCACCGGTCGGCGGCGGTGGCAACGTGACGGCCGCGATCGGCGGCGGCCTGCCGAAGCTCGCGGGCGTCATCGCCAACAACACCACGCCGGTTCCCGGTGGTGCCTCCTGCGTGCCGAACATCCCTGTGAACGCGAGCGAGGTGGGCGGCGGGACCACGACCTGCGGCAACCTGTTCGAAGCGATGAAGTGGGAAAAGCGGACCGAAGAGGCGTACAGCGCCTTCTCGGGCTGGTTCTTTGACGGCCGGCGCTGGGGCGATCTGCCCATCAATACGCCGGTGCACTGGGCGCCGCCGTACGCCGATCTCCAGGTGCGGCTGCGTATCGGACTGCAGATCTATAGCGTCGGCGGCGGGACCAACCCGACCGGCAACGCGGCAAGGAGCGGTTACGGCTGGTAATCACATGAAGGGGCCGCTTCAGCTCGCCGAGGCGGCCCTCTTCGGTGTCCTGTTGGTAGGGTGTTACACCATGCAGCCCGTCGTTGGCGTGGAGCCCCAGGTGGGAACCAATGTCGCCTTCGACGTGAACGATGCGGGTCGCGTGGCGCTGGGCAACACCATGGGTCCGGAAATCGCCCAGGTCGAGGGACAGCTGGTCCAGAAGGACGCCGGCGTCTACATCGTGTCCGTCACCACCGTGCGGTTGCTCCGCGGCTCTGAGCAGCCCTGGTCCGGCGAGCGAGTCCGGCTCCGTTCCGAGTATCTCGGCCCGGCGTACGAACGCAAGCTTTCGAAGAGCAAGTCGGTTGGTCTGGCAGTGGGCAGTGTTGGAGGTGTCGTCGCGTTCTTCCTGACCCGGAATCTGCTCGGGATCGGAAGCTCGGACGACAACGGTGGCTCGCACGACACGGTACCTGCGCGTCTGGGACGACCGTAGCACTCAACCTCTAGGGAGTCCGTAATGCGAAACCTCTTTC
>CAYNNS010000158.1:0-7357 GCA_964398345.1 uncultured Gemmatimonas sp.
GGCGAGAGCTGAGTGCTTAAGCTGACCGCTGAAGGCTGACGGCTGATTACTTTTTCCCATGGACATTATCGTTCAAAAATACGGTGGCACTTCGGTAGGCGACATCCCCAAGATCAAGTCGGTTGCCGATCGTATCCTTAGAACTAAAGCCACGGGAGCTGCCATGGTCGTCGTGGTTTCAGCAATGGGGCATACGACTGACCGTTTGGTCAATCTTGCTCGTGCAATCACGCGCAGGCCGTCGCGGCGCGAGATGGACATGCTGCTCTCCACAGGCGAGCAAATCTCCATCGCGCTACTCTCGCTGGCAATTCAGGAGCGAGGCGCGAAGGCGATCTCGATGACCGGACTGCAGAGCGGAATTGTCACCGATGCCAACTATTCGATGGCCAAGATCAAGGCCGTCGGGAAGCGCTGTTATGCCAAGGGCCTGGACTGGACCCCCGAGGCCTGGAAGACGCCCCCTGGCGCCAATCCCAACACCATGTGGAGCAGTGGCGGGAAAAGCTTCGCCGGCCTGATGGATCTGCCGGCCGAGGCCGCCAAGATGGGCGCCCCGCCGCACTGGCTGGGATACATCACGACGCCCGATACCGATGCCACGTTCGAGCAGGCCAAGAAGCTGGGAGCGCGAGGCCTGATGGGCCCGATGGACATCCCGGAAGTGGGACGCTTCTGCGTGATCGGGGACCCGCGGGGGGCGGTGGTCGCGCCCTTCACCCCCAAGCCCAAAGAGGGCGACACGATGGCGCCCCCGCCGGAAGGCATCGTGTCCTGGCACGAGCTCGCGACAACGGACGCCAACAAGGCCTATGACTTCTATCAGGCCCTGTTCGGCTGGCAGAAGGGCGAGGCGATGGACATGGGACCGCAGGGCACCTACCAGATCCTGACCCATGAAGGGAAGCCCTTCGGCGCGATCTATCCGCGGCCGAAGGAGATCCCGGCCTCCAACTGGCTCTACTACTTCCACGTCACCAACCTCGACGACACCATCGCGAAGACCAAAGCGAACGGCGGAAAAGTGCTGAACGGGCCGATGGACGTTCCAGGCGGGCGGATCGCGCAGTGCCTGGATCCCCAGGGCGCGGCGTTTGCGGTGCATTGGATCAAGTAGGAGGGTAAGAGGGAAAGAGGGAAAGAGGGAAAGAGGGAGAGAGGGAAAGAGGGAAAGAGGGTAAGAGGGTAAGAGGGTAAGAGGCCGCGAAGAGAGCTCGGCTCGCTTCGCGGCCTTCGCCTTTACTACTGGTAGCGGCTGGTGGCCATGGTGATCACCAGTACGATCACGCCGAGCACCCAGGGGTCCCAGGGCGACCAGCAGGCCCAACCTCTGTTCCTGCCACGCGATCGTGAGGTAGAATCCCGCCGCGCCCAGAGCGAGGAAGATCGCGGCGAACAGCGCTGTGGTGGTCTGCGAGTACTTGCTGGTGTGCAGCACGTGGATCGCGTTGAGGAAACAGCGGGCGCCGAAGTAGAGGTTCACCGCGGAGACGAGCCAGACGAAGTAGCGCATGGTCCGTCCGGGTTACTGGATCGACACCAGCTCCACGATTCTCCCCACCATACAGACGCTGGCGAGGTCGCTGCGCTCGCGCAGCACGATTTTCACCTTTTTGCCGTCCTGGCGGAATGCGGCCGGCAGATTGATGGGCTCGTAGCGCACGCCGTCGGCGGCGTCGACCGCCCAGCAACCGCCTTCCACGTCGAGGTAGCGTACCGTTGCGGCCATACCGCTCGGCTCGGGGCCCTTGTTCTCGAGGGGAGCGGCCGAAGACGAACATGCGGCGACCAGGGTCACGGTGAGGATCTTGTACCTGGGATTCATTTTCGACTCCGTTCCGTCGCTCCTAGCACTTGCCAATCTTAGCTGCGGAGGCAGGCCTGCGCCTCGGAGGCTCTCCGATGACATCCTTCAGCTCGACCACGGTTCCAGAGAGCCCCTCGTGTGTGTGCTTCATTCGAAACGCCAGCAACAAGATCACGGGCATACCAGAATGCTCCGAATATCCTAGTCGGCTCCGGCCCGCTCCCTACTTTAGGGGTTCCCTTTCAAAGATGCCATGCGCACGAGCCTGGTCGCGCTCACCTGTCTCCTCGCCCTGGGTTCCCGGCCCGCATTCGCCCAGGATGGCCAGCACGACTTCGATTTCGAGTTCGGTGCCTGGAACGTGCACATCAAACGGCTGCTCAAGCCGCTCTCCGGCTCGACTTCGTGGGTCGAGTATGACGGCAGCTCGGTGGTCCGCAAGGTCTGGGACGGCAGCGCCAACCTCGGCGAGCTCGAGGTGTCGGGGCCGGCGGGCAGGATCGAAGGGCTGAGCCTCCGGCTCTATCATCCTGACACGCGCCAGTGGCACATCACCTGGGCCAACGCCGCCGATCCTACGCTGGGGCCGGAAATGGTGGGCGGCTTTCAGCAGGGCCGGGGTGAGTTCTACGACGCCGAGCCGCTCAACGGGCGAGCGATCTACGTGCGGTTCATCTTCTCCGACATCACCGCCATTACCTTCAGACTGGAACAGGCCTTCTCCGCCGACGGCGGGAAGAGCTGGGAGCCGAACTGGATCGCGACGTTCGCCAGGGTGAAGGAGTAGCTCTCCATGTTTCGCAGCGCCTCCGAGTGGGGCATCGCCGGCCGGCGCACGGTGGCGGGCTTCGCGGTCAAGAAGTACTCGCAGCCTCCTGCACGGCGCCTGCCTTGGCACGAGCACGGTGCGGCGAGCCTCTGCTTCGTGGTCTCGGGCTCGTATACCGAGCGAACGCGGAGCGGCTCGAGCGCGCAGGAGTGCGGTCCCCGCGCCATGGTCTTCAAGCCGGCCGGCCAGCGCCACAGCGACGACTTCGGTACCGCAGGCGCGACCTGTCTGCTCATCGAGGTCGAGCCCGGCCGTTTGGCATCCCTCGCTCCCGTCGCGAACCTCTTCGAGCGTCCCCGGCTCGAGCGCGGCGCCCGGCTGAGCGTCTTAGGGCAGAGGCTGTACCGGGAGTTTGGTTGCGAGGATGGCTGCTCCGCGCTCGCGGTCGAGGGCCTGATCCTCGAGATCCTCGCCGAAGCGTCGCGGACCGCGGGGACCGAGGGCGCCGAACCCAGGCCCACCTGGCTGCTCCGGGCGTATGAGCTGGTACACGAGAGCTTCTGCGAGTCGCTCAGTCTTTCCGCGGTGGCGCGGGAAGTCGGCATTCACCCGTCCCACCTCGCCCGGAGCTGGCGGCGGCATTACCGGCAGTCGATCGGGGATTCGGTTCGCAAGCTGAGGGTCGAACGGGCCGCGCGGGATCTTGCCGGAACCACCACCTCACTCACCGAGATCGGGCTCCAGCTCGGCTTCTTCGACCAGAGTCACTTCTGCAGGGTCTTCACACGCCAGACGGGCCTGACGCCGGCGCAGTATCGCCGGGCAGCGCGCGGTTGACCGTCGCTACAGCTGGTTCACCAGCAGATAGTGGATGTGATCGGTGTTTGGATACTTCACTCCTTTGCGCGCATAGTATGCCGCGAGCTGGCCGCGGTGGTGGTAGCCGTGGGTCAAGAGGTGATGGATGATGTCGGCGACACTGGCGTGGTACTGCTCGCCGGAGGCGCGGGTGAAGCGGATGTCTTCCTCCAGCCGGCCGTCGATCAGCTCACGGTAGATCCGGTGGGTGGCCTCCAGGTCTCGCAGCAGCTCCTGCTTCCCTAACACGGGAAAGGCCTCGCCGGCTCTCTGCTCGTTCAGCACCCGGTCGAACCAGATCCGCTCGCCCGCCACGATGTGGCCCACCAGCTGTTTCGGCCGGGTGTCGGTGTCGGGCTGCGTGTAGACGAACTCGATCCACTCCCGATTGGCCCAGAGGGACTGGTGGACGAGGCGGTGTAGCTCGGTCTGCAGTGGGTTCATGTATCGAAGACAACGCTCAGTCGGACCTGAGCGCTTCCATCGGGTTCACCCGCGTCGCCCGGCGGGCCGGAACCAGCACCGCCCCCGCCGCCGCGACCGCCATGAGCAGCGACACCGCCACCAGCGTCAGCGGATCGCTCCCCGACACACCATAGAGCATCCCCTTCATCAGCTTCTGGAGCGCCAGCGCACCCGCGAGGCCGAGCCCGATCCCCACACCCGCGAGCACCAGTCCCTGCCGTAACACGCCGCGCAGCACGCGCTGCTGCTCGGCCCCCAGTGCCATGCGGAGCCCGATCTCCCGGGTCCGTTGCGCCACCGAGAACGCCATGACCCCGTACAGGCCCACCGCCGCCAGCAGCAGTGCGATCCCCGCGAACGTCCCCAGCAGCGTGGTCGCGAACCGCGGCCGCGCCAGCGCCGCGCCGGCCCGCTGCTCCATGGTCATGATGTTGAAGAGCGGAATGTTCGGGTCGATCTCGTGGATGGCACGCCGCGCCGTTTCCGTCAGCGCCAGCGGATCACTCTTGGTCCTCACGAAGATCATCCCGGTTCCCCCGAAGCTCACCTGCACCGCGGGATAGTAGAGATCGGGCTCCGCTTCGCTCTCATAGGTGCCGTAGCGCACGTCGGGGACGATGCCGACCACGGTCGCGAGCGAGTCACCGCCGTGGAAATAGAAACTCGCCGCGCCGAGCTGGTGCCCCAGCGCGTCCTGGCCGTGCCAGAGCTTTTTCGCCGCGGACTCATTGATCACCACGACCCGCGGCGACCCCTGGCGATCCTCCGGGGTGAAACCGCGGCCGCGGAGAATGGGAATGCCCAGCGTGCGGAAATGCCCGGCGGTGACCATGTGGAGCCCGATCGGGACCGCGCCGTTGCCCATCTTGAGATGCTGCTCGTCGACCCGCACGACGACGCTCCCCGAGCAGCGTTCGGAGAGCGGCGGGCAGAGCGCGGTCGAGGCCGCCTCGACGCCGGGCAGCGCGCTCAGGCGCTCGACCACCGTCATCCTGAAGACGCGCGAGTCACGCTTGGCCAGGTCCGAGTCCGCCGCGGCGTACTTGAGGGTGAGCACATGCGAAGGATCGAAGCCGACGTCGAGGGACTCCAGCCCGGCAAAGGTGCGCAGCAGGAGACCCGCGCCCACCAGCAGCGTCAACGCGAGTGCCACCTCGGAGACCACGAGCAGCTGTTGGGCGCCGGGCCGGCGCAACGAGAGCAGGCCCTGCGGCGTCGCCGCGCCCGCCTTGAGCGAGTCCGCCACGTCGCGCCGGGTAGCCTGGAACGCGGGCAGCAGTCCCACGGCGACCGCGGCCGCGAGCGCGAGCACTAACCCGGCAAGCGCGATGCGCGCGTCCACGGTCACGGCGCCGGGATCCACCAGACCCACCGAGCCGTTGCCGACACCGGTCGGGCCGAGCGTGAGCAGCAACGGCAGCGCCAGCTTTCCGACGCCCACACCGAGGCCCCAGCCGATCAGCGCGATCGCCGCCGATTCGGCGAGCAGCTGACGGACCACACGTCCGCGCGCGGCGCCCAGAGCGACCCGCACCGCCACCTCGCGCCGCCGACCCACGGCGCGCACCAGCAGTAAACTGGTCAAATTCACGCAGGAGATGAGCAGCACCAGCCCGACCGCGCCGGTGAGCTGCAGCACCGCGCGGCGGAAGCCGGGATCCGCGCGCGAGGCCCCGAGCTCCTGGACCGTGGCGCTCCAGGCACCCTTCTGCTCCGGGAAATGGAACTGCCGGTCCACGACCGCTCCCGCCATCCGGGCGTCGGCGTCGGCGGACGCAACGGAGACGCCGGGCTTGAGTCGCCCGATCACCGAGAACCAGTGGTTGCCGGCTTCCTTGAGGATCTCCGTGTAGTCGAAGAGGGTCGCCAGCGTGATCGGGACGAAGAGATCCGCACCCCCGGTGAGGCCGCGGAAGCCCTTCGGTGCGACGCCGACGACCGTGAGCATCCGCCCGTGCAGCCGGATCTCCTTGCCGATCAGCCCGCGATTTCCTCCAAAGCTGCGTTGCCAGAGCCCGTATCCCAGCACCACGACCGCCGGCTCACCGGGACTGACGTCCTCTCCAGGCTGGAACAGGCGTCCGGCCGTCGGTTGCAGCCCGAGCACCTGGAAGTAGGACGCGGAGACCAGCTCCGCGCCGAGCCGCTCGGGGCCGTCCCGGCCGATGAGGTTCAGATTGGTGGGGCCGTCGTAACCCGCGATTCCTTCGAAGGAACGTGCCGTCTGGCGGAACAGCTCGAACTTGGGATAGGACCAGGGGAACTTGCCTGCCGCCGGGCCCTCGCTCTCGTGCGCGAGGATGTGAACCGTGACCAGCCGGCCGGCATCGGGGAAGGGGAGCGGCCGCAACACCGCGGCATCGAAGACGCTGAAGATCGCCGTGGTCGCGCCGAGTCCCAGGCCGAGGGTCAGGGTGGCAACGAGGGTGAAGGCGGGATTCCGGCGGAGGCTGCGGAAGGCGTGACGGAAATCGCGCGCCAGATCGAGCAGGCGGAAGGGCCGCATCATGGTATCCCTGGAGGGTCTTTTTTGTTGGATGCGGCCCTCCGGAAAACGGTTGCTACGCCAGCGAATAGAACAGGTCCACGTAGCTCCTCACCGCGCCGTCCATCCCCCGCACCTTGGGATTCGACGCCTCGATCACGAAGTATTCGTCCGGGGCGTGCGCCCCGCTGCCATGGCCCAGCCCGAAGATCCCCGCGGGCAGCTTGAGCGGCTCACCCGTAAACGTCACCCCCGGCCACGACCCCGCGAGCCTCGGCCAGAGCAGAGGCTCGATGCCGGACTTACGGTAGGTCGCGACCATCGCCTTGACCAGCTTCGAGTCGGGGTCCGTCGTGGTGGGATCGTAGCCGCCGGTGAAGTTCACCTCGATGTCGCCGAAGCCGTGCTTGGCGAGGTGGGCCTTGAGCAGCGCGAGCGTCCCCTGCGCCGTCATGTCGGGCACCAGCCGGAGATCGAGCTTGGCCACCGCCTTGTGCGGCAGGATCGTCTTGCCGCCCTGACCGGTGTAGCCGCCGACCAGTCCTTCGATGTTGACCGTGGGCTGCGACACCAGCCGGAGCTGCGAATCGTGCCAGGACTCGTCGGCGAACCAGTGCGCCACGCCGAGCGATTGCTTGGTGCCGGATTCACTCTTCTTCGGCACCGAGGCCTCGAGGATTTCGCGCTGCCTCGGCGTGAGCGGCTTGACCCGGTCGAAGAAGCCCTCGATCGCCGGGGTGTGCCCGTCGGGCTTGACCAGCGTGTTGAGCGCCTGGACCAGATGCCACACCGGGCTGTCGATCGCGGCCTCATAGCTCGAGTGCACATCGAGCCTAGGCCCCCGGCCCCATTTTTCCCCGGTCGAGACCAGCTCGACTTCGATTACGCCCTTGGCGCCGAGGTTGACCTCGACCGAGCCGTCGGGGGACTGGCTGCCGAGCGGGATGAAGATGCCGACCGACTTGCGGAGCGC
>CAYNNS010000159.1:0-7348 GCA_964398345.1 uncultured Gemmatimonas sp.
ACCCTGCAACCGAGGAGGTGATCCAGTGTCTAATGACCTACGTGAGGCGCGGATTGCCGTCAGCCTGTAGCACCCGAATGACCGGCTGACGCTTCCGCGCCAAGCGGTCATCGCAGCACCGGGGTCCAGCGTGCCAGGGGCACGCTGGACCCCGCGCTTTTGGGCTGGCCGCCTGCCTACAACGACCGCAGAAACGCGATCAGCGCCGCGCGATCCGCCGCCGGCATGCGAAGCACGCGTGCCTGCGAGGCGGCGGCCTCGCCGCCATGCCAGAGCACCGCCTCGAGCAGCGATCGCGCCCGCCCGTCGTGCAGGAAATTGGTGTGGCCGTTCACGGTTTCGACCAACCCGACGCCCCACAGTGGAGCGGTGCGCCACTCCCGGCCGGAGGCCTGGAAGTCGGGCCGGTTGTCGGCGAGTGCCGGGCCCATGTCGTGCACCAGCAAATCGGTGTACGGGTGGATAGTCTGATTGGAGACTTCGGGCACCCCGGCGAGCACTCCGGTGCGCAAGGTCGGCACGTGACAATTGGCGCATCCCGCCGCGTGAAAGAGCACCTCACCCCGCACGGTCATCGGGTCGGTGAGATTCCGCCGCGCCGGCACCCCGAGCGTCCTGGAGTAGAAGGCCACGGCGGCAACGACATCGGCATCGAGCTCGACCTCGTGCCGTGCGCAGACGGGGCCCGGTGCGCCCTCGCAGGGCTCGGCGGGAAAGAGCGCCGTGGTCACCCCCATGTCGCCGTTGTAAGCGCCGGCGGTCTGCTGCACGAGACTGGGATTGTTGGCCTTCCAGCCGAAGCGGCCCAGGGCGACGCGCTGGGCGACCTCGCTCCACACGTAGTTCGGATGACCCGATACGCCGATCACCCGCTGTGCCGCGGCGATGCCGAGCACTTCGGACTCGGGAACCGCTTCGAGCAGGCCGAGCCCGACCACGGCGGGCGCGACCCGCGGCGAGACGAGAAGGTTGCCAGGCAACGGCTGGCGGACGCCGGTCAGCAGGTACGTCGGTGCGCGAAGCTGGAACGGCGTACCGTCCGCGAAGGTCCCGTGGTGCTCGACGTACTGAATCAGAGCCTGCGCGTCGGGCAGGATGCCGGCTCCGCGGAGCTGGAGCTGCCCGCCAAGACCGCCGGGGACCGGGTTAGGGCCGCCGTGCGGGCCGAGCCCCGGGATGGAGGAGCGGAACAGCATGGATTCGAACGCCTCCCCGGGGTACGGCGGCCGGCCCCGCCCGTCGCCAACGTGACAGGACTCGCAGGAGACGTTGTCGAAGACTGGCCCCAGGACCGGACTCACGAACTGCTGCTCGAAGGCCACGTCGCCCTCGTCGTGCAGCGCGAGTCTTGCCCCCGCGAGGCCGGGGGCCGGATGCGAGAAGGCCTCGGCCGAGGCGTCGAACACGGTAAGGGAGCCGCCCGACAGCGCGGTATGCGGGTTCAGGTCGCTGAGCAGTGACAACTGGATCGCAGGCGCTTCGTCTTGCGCGGGCAGCGGCGGGCTCGGGGCGGTCTGATCCGCGCAGGCGGCGAGCGCGGCTGGCAACAACAGGGCGAGGAGAAGGCGACGCATACGACTACTCCGGCGTGGGCGAGTGTCGGAACCTGTGCGACGGATGGATGGGTGAGAGCGAAGCGTGTGCGCCCACAATGGGAAACGCGGCGAGGCGCGTCAACCCGCAACATTCGAGCAGCTAGAGATTGAACGGAATTGTCGAGAAACTTTTCGTGCAGCGGATTGCCTATTCTCGCAGGTCCTCCATGCGGAGCTCTCCGGCCGCATCCTCGAGCACTCGCTGAATCCTGAGCTCGGCTTCGAGCAGCCGCTCGCGCGCCGCGCGCAGCCGCGCCACCCCTTCTTCGAAGAGCTCGAGGGCACGATCGAGCTCGACGTCGTCCGATTCGAGCTGGTGGACGATGGCCTCGAGGCGCTGGAGGTCGGTGGAGAGGGAGTCGGGAATAGTGGTGAGTGGTGAGTGGTGAGTGGTTAGCGGGCGCGGGAAGGAACTTCCCCGTCGCTCATCCGCAGAGTGAAATCTGTCCCCGGCGGCAGATCCGCGCTCAGCCTGGCCACGCGGCCGTCCTCGCGACGCGCGATGGAGTAGCCGCGCGCCAGCACACCGAGCGGGCTAAGAGCTTCGAGCTGGCCGGCGAGCCGCTCGAGGCTGGCGGTGGGGTCGGCGATGCGCCGCAGCATCGCGCCGCGCAAGCGATCCGAAAGCCGGCCCGCACGCTGGGTCTCCACCCGGGTGCGGCGGCTCAGCCCGTGGGCCAGGCGGATCCCGAGTGACCTCGCGTGGCGCAGCCAGTCGGCGCGGTCGGGGAGCGCCAGCTCCATGGCCGCCGACGGCGTCGCGGCGCGAACGTCGGCCACAAGGTCGGCGAGCGTGATGTCGGTCTCGTGGCCCACCGCCGAAATCGACGGCATCCTGAGTGCGGCGATGGCGCGGCAGACCTGCTCGTCGTCGAAGGCCAGCAGGTCCTCACGGCTACCCCCGCCCCGCCCCACAACGCAGACATCGACCCTCTCCAGGCGGTTCACCAGGTGGATCGCCCGGACCAGGGCGGCGGGAGCATCGTCCCCCTGGACCAGGGTCGGAACGAACAGCAGGCGCACCCCCGGCCAGCGGCGCCGGGCGACGATGACCATGTCGTGCAGAGCGGCCCCGTCGCGGCTGGTGATCACCGCGAGCACGGCCGGCATTTCAGGGAGCCGGCGCTTTCGCTCCGGAGCGAGCAGGCCGTCCTTCTCGAGCGCGGCCCGGACACTTTCCTTGCCGAGCTGCTGGAGGCCGATCCCCGCCGTCGAGAGCATGGCGACCACCGGCATCTGGAGGTCGCCTTTCTTGGTAAACACCGTGGGATTGCCGAGGACGTAGACCTCGGTGCCGCCGGGGGGAGGAGTGCCGACTTTCGTTGTGTACGTTTTCCACATGACGCAACGGATGCAGCTCTCCTCGTCACGCAGAGTGAAGTACCAGTCGCCTCTTCCGAAGGCCTTGAGAGAACTCACTTCACCCTTGACCCAGACGCGGTGGGCGGACTTTTCGATGGATTGCTTGAGCAGAGCGAGCAGGTCGCTGACCGAATAGGCGGTCGGGCGGTCCGGCGGTCCGGCGGTCACTATCGGGCGGTCTGGCCGGCCCTCGCGGCCTGAAGGGTGTTCGAGAGCAGCATCGCGATGGTCATCTTCCCTACCCCGCCGGGAACCGGGGTAATGGCCCCCGCCACCTCCGCGACCGGTCCGTAGTCGACGTCACCGACGATCGCGTAGCCCTTGGGGTCGCCGGCGTCGGGGACCCGGTTGATTCCGACGTCCACTACCACCGCGCCGGGCTTGACCATCGCCGCGGTAATGAACTTGGGCTTGCCGATCGCCACGATCAGGATGTCGGCCCCGCGGGTGATGGACGGCAGGTCTTTCGAACGTGAATGGCACACGGTGACCGTGGCGTTGCCGCCGGGACCGTCCTGGAGCAGCAGGTTGGCCATCGGCTTGCCGACGATGTTGGAGCGCCCGACGATGACGGCGTGGGCCCCTTTGGTCTCTATCCCTGAGCGGATCAGCATCTGCTGGACGCCATAGGGCGTGGCGGGCCGAAAGGCCGAGGGATCTCCCACCGCGAGCTTGCCGACGTTCATCGGGTGAAAACCGTCCACGTCCTTCGCCGGCGAAATCCGGTGCAGCACCTTCTCGCTGTCGATCTGGGGCGGGAGCGGTAGCTGCACCAGAAAGCCGTGGATCCGGTGGTCGGCGTTGAGCCGGTCGACCGTCGCCAGGAGGTCAGCCTCGGAGGTATCGGCCGGCAGGCGGATGGTGTCGGAGTGCATGCCCGCCGCGCGGCAGGCTTCGCCCTTGTTCCTGACGTAGACCTGGCTGGCGGGGTCCTCGCCGACGATGACGACGGCGAGCCCCGGGGTCACGCCTTGCGCGACGAGCTGGGACACCTCGTGGCGGATCTCCTCGCGGATTTCCCTGGCGATGGCGGTCCCATCGAGCACCCGCGCGCTCAACGGGCCAGCCCGACGGCGCGGGTCTCCCGGATCACGGTCACCTTGATCTGTCCGGGATACTGCAGCTCGCCTTCGATGCGCCGGGCGATGGTCTCGGCGAGCTCCTGGGCCCGCACGTCGTCGATCTTGTCCGGGACCACGATCACCCGGACCTCGCGGCCCGCCTGGATCACGTTGGTCTTCTCCACCCCGTCGAAGCCGCCGGCGATCTCCTCGAGCTTGGTCAGGCGTTTGACGTAGGTCTCGAACGATTCGCGCCGGGCGCCGGGACGGGCACCGCTCACCGCGTCGGCGGCCTGCACCAGCACCGATTCGATGGTCTCGTGGGGGACGTCGTCGTGGTGGGCCGCGATGCAACCGATCACCGCCGCGCTCTCGCGGTATTTGGTCGCGACCTCGACGCCCAGCTCGACGTGGGTGCCCTCGTTGTCGTGGGTGAGCACCTTGCCAATGTCGTGCAATAACCCGCCGCGCTTGGCCAGCGCGACGTCGAGGTGCAGCTCCGCCGCCATCATGCCGGCCAGCCAGGCCACTTCTTTCGAGTGGTCGTAGATGTTCTGCCCGTAGCTGGTGCGGTAGCGCATCCGGCCAACCAGCTTGATCAGCTCGGGATGCAGGCCGTGAATCCCGGTCTCGTAGGCGGCCTGCTCGCCCAGCTCGACGAGCTGTCCCTCCAGCTCGGTCTGGATTTTCTTGACGATCTCCTCGATGCGCCCCGGGTGAATGCGGCCGTCGGCGATCAGGGCGTCGAGCGCCCGGCGGCCGACCTCGCGGCGGATCGGGTCGAAGCAGGAGACGATCACCGTGTCCGGGGTGTCGTCGATGATCAGATCCACGCCGGTGGCCTGCTCGAACGCGCGGATGTTGCGGCCTTCGCGCCCGATGATGCGCCCCTTCATCTCGTCGCTCGGGAGCGCGACGGCGGAGACGGTGGTTTCGGCGATGTGCTCCGCGGCGAGGCGCTGGGCGGCCAGCGCGATGATCTTCTTGGCGTCCTTCTCGGCTTCCTTCTTGGCCTGTTCCCGGATCTCGCGACCCAGCGCCGCGGCCTGGGCCCGGGACTCGTCCTCCACTTTCTTGAGCAGCTCGCGCCGGGCGTCCTCCGTGGTGAGCCCCGCGATGCGCTCGAGCCGCTGGTGCTGCTCCTGAATCATTCCTTCGATCTGGCTTTCCCTCCCCTTCAGCGTCGACTCCTTCTGCTCGAGGCCTTGAATCCGGCCCGCGACGCTCTTCTCCTGCTGGCCCACCTGCTCGCTGCGGCGGGCCAGATCGCGCTCCCGCTCCTCGCCCCGGCGGTCGGCGCGGTCGGCTTCCTCGCGACGGCGCGCGAGCTCGCGTTCGGCCTCCTCGCGATGCCGGAGGACTTCCATCTTGCCCTCGAGAATGGCGGCGGCCTTGGCCTGCTCGCGCTCCTGCGCGGCGGTTTGCAGCGAGGCCAGCGCCTTTTCCTCGGCGTCCTTGAGCAGCGCGGCGGCATCCCGGCCGCGGGCGCGCAGGTAATAGCGGGAGGTGACGAGGGCGAGTAGAACTCCGGCGACGAGCCCCCCGAGGATGGGGAGCAGGAGGTCGAGGCTCATCGAGTATCTCCGCACGCGGCCAGCGCCGCGGGAAGGTCAGAAGGGGGAGCTAGGCTCCCTTGGTCCCGCCGCCGCGTTTGGTCGCGGTCACCAGACGGGTCAACTTGTCGTGCATCCCGCGCAGTCGAGCCGCCTGGACGGCGTCGCCTTCGCGGGCCTGGAACAGCTCATCGGTAATGGCGAGCCCGGCCAGCAGGGCTACGCGATGGGCGTCGGCGGTGGGCACCGAGCTCCGAATCCGTCCGAGCACCGCGTCGAAGTACTCCGCGATCTGGCGGGTCTCCTCGGGAGTGTGCTCCGAGCTCACGGTCAGCTCGGTACCGCCGAGCGAGATCCGGACCGAGTGCCGCTGCGCGCTCATGCCGCGTCTCCCGCGCCGCGGTCTTCGATGAAGCGCAGCCGGGTGCGGAGCTGCTCGACCTGCTCGCGCGCCGCGGCGATCCGCTGGCGGAGCAACTGGTTCTCGCCCTCGAGCAACGCGATCCGCTGCCGGGCCTGCTGGGTATCGATGGGCCGCCCTTTGGGCAGCGGCTCCGCCACCAGGGGCCGCCCCGAGCGGGCACGGCTCAGCTCATCCTCCACCGCGCCGAGCAGGCGTTCCAGCTCCTCGAGCGGTGTGCGATCAGGCCGTTCGTACTGTGACATCGAGCGCGCGCCCCAGCGCGGTGATGATCCGGTGGACCAGTGCCTCTACCTCGGCGTCGCGCAGGGTGCGCTCGGGACTGCGGAACACGAGCCCCAGCGCGACGCCGCGGCGTCCCTTGGGGACGCCCTTGCCGCGATACTCGTCGATAACCCGCAGGCTCTCGAGCAGGGCACCCGCGGTCTCCCGCACCAGCCCAGCCGCCGCGGCGACCGTCACGCCCTCGGGCAGCAGCAGCGACAGATCCCGCGATGCCGCGGGGACCGTGGGCAACCGCACGTAACGCGCACCTGCCCGCGGCGCCGGGTCAATGTCGACTTCGAGCCCAAAGAGGGGTGCCGCCCATGGTGGCGCGTCGGCCGAGAGCGGACCGGCGCGCCCGACCTCAGGACCATCGGGCATTCGCGCGATCCAACCGTCGCCTTCAACTTGCACCGAAGCACCGGGAATCGCCAGAGAGACGGTGCGCTGGAAAAGCCCTTCCAGATCCCAGGCGTCGCAGTCCGGGGTGTTCCCCCCGTCGGACCAGTGCGCCGGCCAGCGCGAGCCGGTCAGCACCAGCCCCACGCGGACCGCCTCGAACGGCCGCGCCCCGGCGCCGACGGAGCGGAAGACGGTGCCGATCTCGAAGAGCCGGACGTCGCGCACCTGCGTCGCCCAGTTCGCCTCCACCTGGCGGGTCAGGCCTGGCAGCAGGGGCGGACGGGGGAAGCCGTGGTCCCCGGAACGGGGGTTCCGCCAGAGCGGATGAAGCCGGTCACGAGCCTCCACGTGAAGTCGGTTATCGCGGCGCCGCTCAACAACGCACAGGCAGTCGTGAGCAAGCCTGTGGTGATTCGCGGCGTGGCATGGAGTGGCGATGCGGGACCCGTGACATCGGTCGAGGTGAGTGTCGACAATGGTCGATCGTGGAAGCCCGCCGTGCTGCGGCCTGAGCAGCGCACCCAGTTTGGCTGGCGGCAATGGGAACTTAACTGGACACCGCCGCGCGAAGGGTATTACACGATTCTGGCGCGGGCTCGCGACGCGGCGGGGAATTCCGAGCCTCTGGACCAGGAATGGAACCCAGCGGGGTATGCGTGGAATGTCGTTCCACGAGTCGGGATCGATGTA
>CAYNNS010000160.1:0-7343 GCA_964398345.1 uncultured Gemmatimonas sp.
CAACTGGGCTTGCGCGGTTATTACCACCCATGAAGTGGTCGAGCTTCTTCGCCCTTGTGCTTCCGCCTCTCGCCTTTCCCGCGCTTCCCCTGGTCGCCTTGTCACCCTCCCTCCTACAGCCCAGCGCCCCGGACCCTCCATGAAGCCCGCGAGGATGAAGCGCGGCGTGGCGAGCTTGCCGGCATTGGAGCGGTCGCGGGTTGGCACTGCAACATCGATGTCCGACGCGAGGTCGCGCACCGTGGTGAGCCCGGTGGCGAGCTGGAAGGGGCCGCCCGCGGCCTGCGTGTTATAGAACATGTGGGTGTGCATGTCCCACATGCCCGGCATCACCGTCTTGCCGGCCGCGTCGATCACCGTGGCGCCGGCGGGGATCTGCACCGAATCGGCGGGACCCACCGCGACGATGCGGTCGCCCTTGATGATCACGGTGCGCTTCGGCAGCACGACGCCCTTCTCGCTGTCGAAGAGGTCGCCGTTGGTGACGGCGATCGCCGAGGCCGGCGGTGGCGCCACCTTCTTCGCAAACGCATCGCCCTCGGCAGCGCGGTAGCGCAGCTCGATCTTGCGGAGCGCGGGGAGCGCGGTCGAATCCTCGGCCCTGACGGTGATGAACCAGCCGGCGTCACTCGCGAAGAGCTGGTTCCGATCGTCGAGCCAGACCGCGGCCGGAGTGCCCACTTTGGGATAGGTCAGCGCCAGGCGGACGTGTTTGCGCGCGCCACCGATGCGGAGGGTGGTATCGGCCGCGATCTCGACCCGCGAGAAGTTCGCACCCGGCAGCAGGGTGGCGCTCTTGCCGGGGCGGGAGAGCAGGTAGCGGGTCAGCATCGCTTGGTCGTACGGCGTGAAGCTTCGCAGCCGGAAGTAGATCGAATCAGCGCGGCGCGCCGAGCGCGCCGAGTCGCGGGCGCCGGCCCAGCGGAGCGAGTCGCCCACGGTCTCGAAGCTGTCGGCGGGGCGGGGCAGCGGGTTAGGCCCCGGCCCGTAGAGCGGCAGGGTCCAGGTCTGGCCGCTCCGCACCACGCCGTTCCGCACCACGTAGCGGGTCTCGCTGCGGGAGCCGCGGTTCCGGTCCACGTGGTGGTAGCGCACGATGACCGTGTCGCCCGATTGGCTCACGACCATGGCGCCCGCGGGGCGGCCGTGATTCAGGACGATGTAGGCGACGGAGTCGCTCCGAGTGGCGAGTGGCGAGTGAGTGGTGAGTGGCGAGGGGCGAGTGATGAGTGTGAGTGCGAAGAGAATCATGGCGTCCTCCAGCCGGGACCGCGGACCACCTGACCCGGCTTGGCGCCGGTGTGGACCCCGTTCTCCAGCACCAGCACGCCGTTCACCACCACGTGCTGCATGCCGACCGAAAGCTGGTGGGGCTTCTCGAAGGTCGCCTTGTCGCTGATGGTGCTGGGGTCGAAGACCACGATGTCGGCCTTCATGCCCTCGCGTAACACGCCCCGATCGGCCATCGAAAGCCGGGTGGCGACCGCGCTGCTCGCCTTGCGCACCGCGTCCTCCAGGGTGATCACCTTCTCCTCGCGCACATAATGCCCAAGCAGCCGGGGAAAATCGCCGTAGGCACGCGGGTGCGTCATCCCGACGGCCGTGGCGGGGTCCTGTGCCTCGGCGTCGGTCCCCCACTTGATCCAGGGCTGGCGGATCTGGTTCTTCACGTTGTCTTCAGTCATCAGAAACAGGATCTCACCGAGCTGGGCGTTCTCCGCGACGTTGAGATCGATCACCGCCTCGGCCCAGTCCTTGTTCAGCATTCGCGCGATCTCGTCCAGCCGCTTGCCCTCGTACTGCTTGAGCTCGGGCTTGGTGAAGCCCACCACCATCACGCCGCCGGGCCCGGCGTTGAGGCAGGAGTTGTCGTAGGTCTTGTCGAAGGAATGCAGTCCGTTGACGATGTCCTGGCGCAGCGCGGGGTTCTTGAGGTTGTCGAGCAGCTTGCCGTCGGCGGCGTATTTGGGCGGAATGCAGGAGGAAAAACCGTTGGCCCCCGCCACGTACAAGTACATGTTGGCCTGGATGTCCTGCCCCGCGGCGCGCGCCGAGTCGATCTTGGCGATCGCCTGGTTCATCTTGGGCCAGTTCGGAATCCCGCTCGCCTTGAGGTGATAGATCTCCACCGCGACGCCGGCCTCGCGTCCGATGCGCAGGGTCTCGTCGATCGCCTCGAGCAGCCGGTCGCCCTCGGAACGCATGTGGGTGATGTAGACGCCGCCGAACGGCGCCATGGCCTTGGAGGCTTCGATCAGGTCTTCGGTGGTGTTGTAGTTGTCGGGCGGGTACTGCAGCGCGCTCGCGATCCCCATCGCCCCGTCCTGCATGGCCCGGCGTACCATCGCCCTCACCGTATCGCGCTCGGCGGAGGTGAACGGCGTCATCGCCTGGCCTTTGGCATAACTCCGCACGGTGCCCGAGCCGACGAAGGAGCCGACGTTCTCGGAGATGCCGCGGCCGGCCATGAATTCGAGCCAATCGCCGAAGCCGTGCGGTCCGGTAAAGCGCTGCTCCATTCTGCGCGCCGAAGTGTCGGTGACATTGGCGAGGATCTTGCCGCTCACCGGCGCGGGGGTATCGCCTTCGCCCAGGATCGCTGTGGTAATGCCCTGGGTGACCATGCTCAGGGCCTTGCCGTCGCCGAACATGAAGTTTCCGTAGGACTGCGCCTGGATGTCGATGAAGCCGGGGGCCACGACGCTGCCGTTGGCGTCGATGCGCTTCTTCGCGGCCGCGCTGGCCAGCATACCGCGCGGCGCGATGCGCACGATGCGATCGCCGCGGACCCCCAGGTCACCCCAGAACCATGCGTTGCCGGTGCCGTCCACGACGCGGCCGTTGCCGATGACGAGGTCGTAAGGGGCGTTGCTCGGTGGGGCTCCGGTGGAGACCGGAGCAGAGCCGCCACAGGCGGTGAGCAATACCAGGCTGGCGAATCCGAGCTGGCGCATGAAGACTGGTCCGGGAGACGGGATGACCAATATATCTTCGTCCCATGACCAATCCCGGCAAAATCGGCTTTCGAGTGCTCCCGGCTCCCCCGCGGCTCGCTCCCTCGCTGCTGGAGCGCTTCCGCACCCTGGGCTCCGCCAACCTCGCGGACGCCATGGGGCGCTTCAACTGGATGGACCCGGGGATCGTGATGCGCAGCGGGCTCTCCGTCTGCGGCCTCGCGGTGACGGTGCGGGCCCGCCCCGCTGACAATCTCATGGTGCACAAGGCCATGGACGTCGCCGAGCCGGGCGACGTCATCGTGGTGAACACCGGCGGGAACACGACCAGCGCGGTGTTCGGCGATCTCATGGCGACGAGCGCCGCGGCCAAAAAGCTCGGCGGGATCGTGGTCGACGGCGCGATTCGGGATGTCGCGGCGATCGTGCGCCTCGGGCTGCCCGCGTACGCGCGCGCGGTGTGCCCGGGCGGCTGCGACAAGGACGGCCCCGGCGAGGTGAACGTTCCGATCAGCTGCGGCGGCACCGTGGTCATGCCGGGCGATATCGTGGTGGGTGATCGTGACGGTGTCGCCGTCGTCCCGCGCCAGGAAGCCGAGGCGGTGCTCGGCCTGGTGACGCGTTTGCTGGAGAGTGAGAAGGAACGCAAGACGGAGATTGTCAATGGCGTCCTGATTCGCCCCGAGATCGATGCGGCGCTCCGGCAGAAGGGCGTGATCCCGTGAGCGAGCTGCTCCTGATGACGCCGGGACCCACCCGGGTGCCGGAGCGGGTGCTCAAGGCCGGCGCCCGGCCGATGATCCACCACCGCACTCCAGAATTCTCGAAAGAGCTCGTCGAAGCGCTCCGGCTCCTGCAGCCGCTCTTCGGCACCCGGGAGCCGGTGCTGCCGGTGCATACCACCGGGCGCGGCGCGATGGAGGCGGTGCTCTGCAATCTCTTTTCTCCCGGCGAAGAGATCGCGGTCTGCTGCAACGGCAAGTTCGGCGAGCTGTGGGCGAAGTTCGCCGATTCCTACGGGCTGGTGGTGCATCGCGTCGCCGAGGACTGGGCGGCCGACATCGACACCGCCCGGCTCAAAGACGTGATGACGCGGCATCCGCGGACCCGTGCCGTCGCGCTCGCCTACTGCGACACTTCCACGGGCGTCTGCAACGACGTGCCGGCGGTAGCGCGGGCCGCGAAACAGCTCGGCGCGCTGGTCCTGGTGGACTGTGTCTCGGCGCTCGGTGGAATGCCCTTCGGGTTCGACGAGTGGGAGGTGGACGCCGCGGTCACCGCGTCGCAGAAGTGTCTGATGTCGGCGCCGGGGCTCGCCTTCGTCACCCTCAGCCAGCGCGCCTGGCATGCGGTATTGGCGGCGAAGCTGCCGCGGAACTACTGGGACTTTCTCGCGATCAAGCAGAGCCTGTCGCAGGCCCGGCCGGAGACTCCGGGCACCACGCCGGTCCATCTGGTGCTCCAGGTGGCCGAGGCGCTGCGGATGCTGCACGAGGAGGGGCTGGCGCGGGTGCAGCAGCGCCACGACGCGATGGCGGAGCGGGTCCGCTCGGCGGTGGCGCAGCGCGGGTTAGGGCTGCAATGCCCCGAGCTGGCGCGCTACTCGCCCACGCTCACCGCGATCGCGCTGCCGGAGGGGATCGTGCCGGCTACGGTGCGCGACGGGCTCAAGGGGCGCGGGATCCTGACTGCTGCCGGCATGGGGCGCTACGAGGCCAGCGCCTTCCGCATCGGCCACATGGGCGACATCCGGCCGCAGGACGTGGAGCGTTCGCTCGGCGCGCTGTCGATGGTGCTCGACGGCGCCCGCGCCGACCTCTCCCGATGAAGCTGCACGCCAGGATTCTCACCGGGTTAGTTGCCGGCATCGCGGTTGGCGCGGTGGCCAAGCTGCCCGGCGCCGAAGGCCTGGCGCGCGTGGTCCTCGCGCTGGAGCCGATCGGCACGGCCTTCATCAAGCTGGTCTCGATGGTGGTGGTGCCGCTGGTGATCGCCTCGCTCTTCGTGGGCGTCACCTCGCTCGGCGACGTGCGCAGGCTCGGCAGGATCGGGGGCACGACGCTGCTCTACTTCGCGGCGACGACACTGGTGGCTGCGGCGATCGGTCTCGTCGTGGCGCTGCTGCTCGATGTCGGTGCGGGCGCGGATGCCGCGACGCGCGCGGGGCTGGCGGCACCGGGGCCGGCTGCGGGTCCGGAAGGGAGCGGTGCGGTTCCCACGCTGGTGCAAACCCTGCTCGCGATGATCCCCCCGAACCCCTTCGCGGCGGCGGCCCAGGGTGACCTGCTGCCGCTCATCGTCGCCGTGTGCATTTTCGGCGCGGCCGCCACGGTGGTCCGCGGCGAATCCATCCGCACGGTGACCGGTTTCTTCCAGGGCGTCAACGAGCTGGCGCTGGTGGTCATCGGCTGGCTGATGCAGCTCGCACCCATCGGCGTGCTGGTGCTCGCGGCGGTGACGGTGGCGCGCTCGGGCTGGGCGCTGCTGGGCAACCTGCTGGTCTACGTGCTCGCGGTGGTGATCGCGTTGCTGCTGCACGCCGCGCTGGTGCTGCTGCCGATTCTGCGTGCGCTCGCGCGGCTCGGCGTCGCTGCGTTTTTGCGCACGATCTCCGACGCGCTGCTGCTCGCGTTTTCGACCGCCTCGTCCAACGCCACGCTGCCGGTGAGCATGGCGGCGGCGCGCACCCGGCTTGGCGTCTCCAACGAAGTCACCAGCTTCGTGCTGCCGCTCGGCTCCTCGATGAACAAGAACGGCGCCGCGGCGTACAAGGCGGTGACGGCGGTGTTCATCGCCCAGCTCGCCGGCATACACCTGGGTCCGGGCGCGCTGCTCACCATCCTGCTGCTCTCGACGGTGGCGGCCTTTGCCGGCACCGGGGTGCCGGGCAGCTCGCTGGTCACCACGCTGATCGTGCTCGACGGCCTGGGGCTCGGCGTCGCGGCGTCCGCGGGGATCGCGCTGGTCACCGGCGTGGACCGGCCGCTCGACATGTGCCGGACCACCGTCAACACGCTGGGCAACCTGGTCGGCGCGGCGGTGGTGGCGCGGAGCGAAGGCGAGGCGCTGCAGCCCGCGTAGATGTCCAGCCTGCCGCAGACCATCAGCGAGAAAATCCTCTCCGCGAAAGCCGGCCGCCGGGTCCGTGCGGGCGAGATCGTGATCGCGCGGGTGGACCGGGTGCTCGGCACCGACGCGTCCACCCCGATGGCCATCGACTATTTCGAGCAGATGGGTGGCGAGCGGCTCTGCGATCCGGCGCGGGTGACGCTGGCGCTGGACCACTATGCGCCCCCTAACACGCCGGGAACGCTGGCGTTTCACGACCGGATGCGCGCCTTCGCGGCGCGCACCGGCGCCGAGCTGCTGGAGGTAGGGGAGGGGATCTCGTTCCAGCGCGCGCTGGAGCTGGGCCGGGTGCTCCCCGGTGATCTGGTGGTGGGCGCCGACAGCCACACGGTGACCTGCGGTGCGCTCAACCTGTTGGCGGTGGGCGTCGGATCGTCCGACCTCGCCGCGGCGCTGCTCACGGGTGCTGTCTGGCTCAAGGTGCCGGAGACGATCCAGGTGGTGCTCGGGGGTGCGCTGCCGCTGGGGGTAAGCGCCAAGGACCTCGCGCTCACCCTGGTCAAAGAGCTCGGTGCCGAGGGCGCGGACTACCGGGCGCTGGAGTTCACCGGGCCGGCGGTGACGACCCTCTCCATGGACGACCGGCTGGTGCTGTGTAACCTGGCGGTGGAGTGCGGGGCCAAGACAGCGATCTTCCCGTTCGACGCGGAAACATCGCGGTATTTGTCTCGTCACGGATTGAGCGGATTGGGGCGGATCGACGCGGATCGAGACGCAAGGTATGCAGGGGAGCTGGTCTGTGACTTGAGCGCGTTAGGGCCCGTCGTGGCTCTTCCGCACGCGCCGGATCACGTGGTGCCGTTGGAGCAGGCTGCCGGCACGCCGATCCAGATGGTATTCATCGGCACCTGCACCGGCGGCCGGGTCAGCGACTTTCACACCGTGCGCGCGGTCCTGGAGCGCGGCGGCGGCCAGCTGGCGCCGGGCGTGCAGCTGGTGCTCACGCCCGCTTCGCGCGAGGTCGAAAGCGAGCTCCGGGAGGACGGCACCCTGGACCGGCTCGTCGCCATGGGCGCGACGCTCACGACCGCGGGGTGTGGCGCCTGCTGCGGTACCAGCGGGGTGCTCCCCGGCGACGGGATGAACGTGCTGTCCACCGCCAACCGCAATTTCAAGGCGCGGATGGGCAACGCCAGCGCTTCCATATTTCTCGCGTCACCGGCGGCCTGCGCGGCGGCGGCGCTTTCCGGCGTGATCTCCCTGCCGTGACGCTCCTGCTCGCGGGTCGCGCCCGCCGGCTCGGTGACGGCATCAACACCG
>CAYNNS010000161.1:0-7334 GCA_964398345.1 uncultured Gemmatimonas sp.
CGCGCATCCGGGTGCCGCGCCCCGCCGCCAGCACCACCGCGTGCTCGGTCAGGCCCTGGCCTCGCGGGCGCCGAGCATGCGGGGCAGCACGCGCAGCAGGCCCGCACCGCTCAGGACGAAGAGCGCGAGCCACATGGTCCCCTGCGCCGTCTTGCCGAAGAGGAAGCTGCCGGCTCCGAAGAGCGCGGCGTAGACGAAGGTGCACCCCAGCACCCAGCCCAGCAGCGATTGCGTCAGGCTGTCCGGTGAGCCCTCGACGCCCGCGGCCTGGCGGATTGCGGACCAGCCCGGTCCGGCGGGCTTCACGAGACGACAGAACTGTTTCAGGGTTTCGGCGTCGGTCGGTTTCGCCACCAGGGTGGCCACGACCCACACGATGGTGGTGATGGCGACCGTGATGATCAACGTGACGTGCGACGCGAGGTGCACGCCCTGCTTGGCGGCGATGAAGAAGCCCAGGGCCACCAGGAACGAGCTGGTCATCGCGGAGATCTCGCTCCACGCGCTCACCCGCCACCAGAACCAGCGCAGCAGATAGATCAGTCCGGTGCCCGCGCCGATCGACAGAATCAGATCGAACGCCTCCTTGGCGGTATCGAGCGCGAAGCTCAGCAGCGCGGCCGCCATCATCAGCAGCGCGGTGACGATCCGCCCCGCGAAGACGTAGTGGCGCTCGCTGGCGCCCCGATTCAGGAAGCGGCGGTAGAGATCGTGCACCAGGTACGAGGTCCCCCAGTTCAGGTGGGTTTCGATGGTCGAGCGGTAGGCCGCGAGGGTGCCGGCGATGACCAGGCCCAGAAAGCCCGCCGGCAGGAAGCGCAGCATCGCGGGGTAGGCCATGTCGTTGCCGATCAAGCGCGGGTTCACGTAGGGATAGGCGTGCGCGATGTCGGACAGCTGCGGGAAGATCAGCACCGAGCACAGCGCGACGATGATCCAGGGCCAGGGCCGCAGCGCGTAATGCATCACGTTGAAGAGCAGGGTCCCGGTCACCGCGTCCTTCTCGCTCTTCGAGGCCAGCATGCGCTGGGCGATGTAGCTGCCGCCTCCAGGTTCGGCGCCCGGATACCAGACCGACCACCACTGCACCGTGAGCGGGATGATGAACACCGAGAGCGCGACCGACCAGTCGCCGAAATCGGGCAGCAGGTTGAGCGTCGCGGGCCGGGTTTTCGCCAGGAGTCCGGCGAGCCCACCGACCTCCGGCTGCTTGAGGGCGAAGTACGCGACCGCGAAGGTGCCGGTCATGGTGATGGTGAACTGAATCGAGTCCGTCACCAGGACGCCCCAGAGCCCGGCCACCGAGGCGAAGAAGATGGTGATCACCGAGCAGAAGAGCAGCGTGCGGCCCATGGGCCAGCCCAGCACGATGTTCGCGATCTTGGCCGCGGCGAGATTCACCGTCGCCATGATCACGCAATTGAAGAAGAGGCCGAGGTAGATGGCGCGAAAGCCGCGCAGGAAGGTGGCGGCTTTGCCCGAATACCGGATCTCGTAGAACTCCAGATCGGTGAGCACACCCGAGCGGCGCCACATGCGGGCGTAGAAGAACACCGTCATCATGCCGGTGAGCAGAAACGCCCACCAGAGCCAGTTCTCCGCGATGCCGCTCTCGCGGACCATGTTGGTGACGAGGTTGGGCGTATCGGTGCTGAAGGTGGTGGCGACCATGGAGACTCCGATCAGCCACCAGGGCGCCGCGCGACCCGACGTAAAGAACTCGGTGGTGTTGCGCCCCGCCCGCCGGGCGAGAAACAGCGCAGGCAGGAAAGAAATCGCCACACTGATCGCCACGATGATCCAGTCGATCGTCAGGACGTGCATTGGACTCCCGATGTGAAAGGAGGAGCGGAGTGAAGCTTAGGGCCCCCGGGGAAGCGGGGCCAGAGAGGACGGCCCGAATTGCGCGGTCTTTTTGCGGTGGCAAACCGGGTGGTGCCACTCTAGCTTGCCAGTCATGATTGCCACCGACCAACGGGCACGCGCCCTACCCACGCTCAGTGAGCTGCATCGCGCCGTCGACGCGCGGGATCCGGCTTACGAGGGGCTGTTCGTTCTCGCGGTCAAGACGACGCGGGTCTTTTGCCGCCCGACCTGCAGCTCGAAGCCCACGCTCCGGAAGAACCGGGAGTTCTTCCCCAGCGGCGAAGCCGCACAGGCCGCCGGGTACCGCGCCTGCCGGCGTTGCAAGCCACTCGAGCTCGCCGGCACCCACCCGGTCTGGGTCAGGAACATCCTGAGCCTGCTCGATGAGCGGCCGGCAGCACAACTGACCGCGCCGCTGCTGCAGCGCCTCGGCGCGCGACCCGCCACGGCGCGGCGCTATTTCCAGAGGAGTTTTGGGATGACGCTCCAGGCTTACGCCCGGGCTCGGCGCCTGGGTCTCGCCCTCGACGCGTTGCAGCGCGGCACACCCGTGTTGCCGGCGGGGTTCGATAGCGGCTTCGACTCGGACAGCGGATTCCGTGACGCCTTCAAGCGTGTCTTCGGTGTGACCCCGACCGAAGCGCGCGGGCTGCCGCCCATCGTCGTCACCCTGATCGCGAGTCCGCTCGGCCCGCTGGTCGCCGCCGCGACCGACGCGGGGCTCTGTATGCTCGAGTTCGCGGACCGGAAGAAGCTCCCGCAGCAGGCCGCGGACCTGCGGCGCTGGCTCGCCCGGCCCGTCGTGCCGGGTAGCAACCGATTCACCGATCAGGCCGCGCGCGAGCTCGCCGAGTATTTCGCCGGGAGCCGGCGCGACTTCACGGTACCCCTGGCACTCGCGGGAACCCCGTTCCAGGAATCGGTGTGGCGCGAACTGCTCCGGATTCCCTACGGCGAGACCATCTCCTACGAAGCGCTCGCCCAGCGCATCGGCAAGCCCCGAGCCCAGCGCGCGGTGGGTCTCGCCAACGGGAGGAACCGCATCCCGATCATCGTACCCTGTCACCGGGTCATTCAGAAAAACGGGCAATTGCGGGGCTACGGCGGAGGACTCTGGCGCAAGAAATTCCTGCTCGACCTCGAGCAGCACACGGCCCAGCTGCCCCTCGCGCTCGAAGCCTGAGCAGCTCCGGCGCGAGGGTGCCAAGCCCTCAGGGCATGATGGTCACGCCAAGTCCGAGGATCGCGCTGGCCTCGTCGCGGAGATCCTTGTCGAAGGGGATTCTGAGGGAGACGCGGGGGCGTATCATCCCCTTGTGCAGCTCCAGCGCACCCGTCGCCGCGTGGTGGGTGCGCGCGGAGAACCCGCTCCCGCTCGTGGCCTGGGACACCAGCCGCCCGGTCAGCGCCACGGTCGCCTCCACGGAAGTCCCCGCGTAGCCTGCCCGTCCGCCGTAATCGAAATACTTGACCGTTTGCGCCAGAGGATTGCCGCTCGTGGCGATGAGGATCGAGCCGCCGAGCTTGGCACCGAGAAGGAGGCCGCTCTTGCGGAGCCAGCGCGCTTCGAGTGCCGCGCGGATGGCGGTGATGTCCGGACTGAACGCCTCGTAGTCATCGTAGTTGGTGACGACAGCGGCGTTCACTGCCTGCTGGGCGATCGCATCGCCCGCCTTGGGATTCGAAGCCACTGGAACCCGGGCTCCGAGAATTCCGGAAAAGGGTTTGGTGTCGTCACCGAGGCGGAAACCGATATAGGGGTTGCCGACGCGGAAAGCGGTCAGTGAGCCGGCGGCGCCGTAATCGTAGCCCGCGCGCTCGAAAGGAAAATCGGCTTCGACTCTGATCCCCTCGGCGGCACGAATGCTCATCGATGGAAGGGCCGCGAAGGTGGGGAACTTGTGGCCACTACCCTTGAGAAATGGATAGGCAACGTCCAGCCGGATGGCGTTGCCGCCCTGTGCGTCATGCCAATAGCGCTGGGCCCGAAGCGACCCCAAGGGCAGCAGGAGGCAGGTCAGTGCGAGCAGCGGGCGCAGAGCGCGGGTCGAGCGCATATTCCGACTCCTCGGGGCGATGAAGGTGCTGGAGACGACGATTTGACGCGCCTCTACGATGGAGCCAAAGCCTCCCGGACGGAAGGGGTAGCGCTCGCGCTGGTCAATCCAGCCGCCTCGGGAGGCCGGGCGGGCCGGGTCTTCCCCCGGCTGCTACCGGCCCTGCAAGACACGTTTCCCAAGCTGGAAGTGGTGCTGACCGGTACGCCGGAGACTGCCCGTCGCGTCATCGGAGAATGGCAGGAGGCTCACGTCGGCTCGCCGCTCCTCGTGGCGGGTGGCGACGGTACCCTCCACGAAGCCGTCAACTGCGCCATGAGCAGAGGGTCGGTTCAACTCGGCGTAATCCCACTGGGCACTGGAAACGACTTCTCCCGGAACGCCGGAATTCCTCTCGATCCGCGCCAGGCAGTGCGCCGGCTCTCCGAACCGCGAGCCCGCCCGATCGACCTCGGCCGCGTCTCGGTCGCTGACAACGGCAGGCGGTGCTTTCTGAATTCCTGTTCACTCGGGCTGAGCGTGCGGGCCAATGCGCTGGCCCGACAGAGCCTCGGCATGCTGCGGGGCCGGCTGCGCTACGGGATCGCGGGACTGCGAGCAGCCTCACGGGCTCGACCCGATCACTATGTGATCGAGAGCGGTACTCGGCGGCTCTTCGAGGGCCTGGCGCTCAACCTGACCGTGACCAACGGAGCATCGTTCGGCGGAGGCATGCGAATCTCTCCAGACTCGTCGCTCGACGACGCCCGATTCGAGCTGGTCGTCCTCCGTCCGATGGGCAGACTCCGACTGCTCGTGGCTCTCGCGAAGCTGCAGCGGGGCAGGCACCTCGGGTTGCGGGAGCTGAGTGTCCTGCCCACGGGAGGACCGTTGCAGATCACAGCCGCGGGTCCCAGCGCCATCGAGGCCGACGGCGAGGAGCTGGCGACCGCGGGCAGCCTGACGATCGAAATCCTGCCCCGCGCCATCAGCCTGCTCAATTGAATCAGGGGGTAGCCCGCAGCCGGAAGACTTCCTTGGCCCGGGCCAGGTGATCCAGGACCTCGGCGCGCTCGTCCGACGTATTCCACCCGGTGTGGGCCCCGGCCTGCCGCTCCAGTCGTTCGATCCACCGCATGAACCACGTGGCCGATTCGGGAGAGCGAATCGGCCTGCCTCCCACGATCACGTAAATGGGGCTCGTGGTCGCGAAGGGGTAGATATCGAGCACCGTGCCGCTCGAGTGCCGGGTCCAGGCCCGCAAAGTGAGCCAGGCACTCCGAGTGACGGGCAGTGGAACGGAGGCATCGGCGCTCCTGCCGTCCGCGCTCAATGGGATCGGCGCCAGCACGACGCCGTTGGCGACGATCTCGAGTCTTTCAACGGGCGCGTTGCTGCGAAGCGAGACCCGCGCCACCAGCGGGTGGACACCCTGAGACAAGTCGAGCTCGGCCCCGGGCTCCCGTCCCGCGAGGGTGAACGAGAGCAGCGGCCCGTTCGACACGAAGCTCTTCCCCGCCTTGAGTCCGGCGAGCCAGCTCCGGTAGTCGAGCCGGGCGCCGCTGTGCACGAAGACGCGATTGAGACCGACGGGTCCGTGCAGCGACGCGAAGTTCGTCATCGCGTCGGTGCCGGCGCCGGCGGGCAAGCGAAACCCGCAGTTGAGCAGCCGGTACCACACCTCCGCGGTCGCGAGGTGATCGCTGAAGCCACCCACCTCGAGGTAATCGACCTTGCCGAGCGCCACGTCGACCGGCAGGGCGTGGCTGAGCGGCCCGGCCCCGGCGGGATCCGGAAGCTCCTCGAAGGGGTGGACGTAGCCGGAAACGCCCTGCTGGGCGTGCGCCAGGTCGAAGATGGCGGTGTTGTCGGGGAAGAGGCTCGCCGCGGCGGACGCCGCATACCCGGCATAGATGGGGAGGATCAGGTTGCGGGTTAGGCCGAGGTGGGCGGTGTGACCCCAGTAGGAGGTGTGGTACTCCTCGTCGTGCTTGATCACGGTCCGGGCGGTCGAGACCGGGTCGGGCGCGGCGCCGAACAGCGCCACGTCGGGGATCCGCTCCTCCTTGTTGACGATCAGGTCCTCGACGACGTGTAGATCCTCCGCTTCGGCCTGGCGGAGGAGCGTGCGCGGATCGGCACGGTAAGCGCCGCCGTAGTTCAGGTGGACGTGGAGGTCCCCGCTCCACCAGCCGGCGGCGGGCAGGTCGCGCAGCCGCGTGAGCCGGAAGCTCTCGCTCCGGGTACTGCCCGCCGCCACCGTGACGGTCCGCGTCATCCGGGCGTACTCCAATCCCCGGGTGACGTCGATGCTGTAGCGTCCCGCGGGCAGCGAGAGCTCTGCGCTGCCCGTGGCGTGGAAGTAGCCCACTTCGAACTTGCGCTCGCTGCGATCGAAGCCGTCGTCCGCATGGCGCCACGCGGCATCAGGCGCCCAGGAGCGGCCATCCGGGCCGGTCACGGAGACCCGGGCCGCGAGCGGCGCGCCGGCGGCATCCGCGAGGGACACGCGCAGCGTTCCGGTGGGACGCAGGTAGCGACGGGCGCCGATCTCCACTCGCGTCACCTCACCGCCCGGTACCCTCACGATGCGCAATGCCGTGTTGCCGGACTCGTTGCTGATGAAAGCGATCCGGCGCCCGTCGGGCGACCAGCGCGGCGCGGTGTGGTCGCACGCGCAGTAGCTGAGCTGCAGGGGCCAGCCGCCTTCGCTGCTCACCAGCCAGAGCTGGTTGCGCTGGCCGCCGAAGTAGGAGCTGTAGACCACCCGGCGCCCGTCACGAGCCCAGTCGGGCCGCGCCTTCCAGGTGGTCTCCTCGTTGCGGATCTCGCGGAGCGGAGCACCGGCGCGCGCCTCCATCCGCCAGAGTCCGCCCGAGCCCCAGACCTGATCCCGGTTGCTCACCAGGATCAGCTCTTTGCCGTCGGGCGACCAGGTGGGAGAGAGATAGTGATCGAAGCGGCTGTAGTAGTAACGGGGTAACCCGCTGTCGCGATCCTCGGTAATCCGGGCGGGCGGCCCCGACGCACGGGCGCCGTCCATGCCGAGGAGATAGACGTGCCAGCGGCCCTGGTACGCGGTGGAGACGAACGCGATGGTTTTGCCGTCGGGCGACCAGCGGGGATCGAGGTTGACCGCGCCATCCGCCACCAGGGCACTGGAGGCGCCGGTGGCGAGGTCCAGCAGGCGCAGCTGCAGCGCGTCGTCCTGGTAGGAGGTGTAGACGACGTAGTGCCCGTCGGGCGACCAGTCGGGTTGGGAGTCGTAGCCCGGGCCGTCGGTGAGCTGGACCGCTTCGGAGCCGCCCAGCTGCTGGCGCCAGAGCGACCCCTGCATCGCGTAAATCAACGCCTTCCCGTCGGGCGACCAGGCCACAGCGTTCGGCCCGCTGGTGACCTGCGGGAGGTACATCTCGCGGTAGTAGTACGCGT
>CAYNNS010000162.1:0-7314 GCA_964398345.1 uncultured Gemmatimonas sp.
AAGGGGGGGAACGCCTTGCGCACGCCGCTGTGCCCGGCCCCGAAGCCCCCCGGGTCTTTCGCCGTGGTGAAGGGGAAGTACATGCCGCTTTCCAGCACGAAGCCTTCCTCGGCCGCGCGGTCCACGAAGAAGCTCTTCGGGTGCCCGACGTCGTTGCTGAGGGGCCGCAGGTGCTCGGCCACCAGAATGTGCGCGGGGTGACAGGTGAAGCCGGCGCCGACGCGTGCGGGAAGCGCCGGCAGGCCGCTGGCGAGCAGCAGCGGCGTGCTGCCGAGCACGCCGCCGGCCAGCACGATGCAGTCGGCCTCGACGCGATAGTCGCCCGGGGGCCACTCCGGGCCGGCGCCCTTGCCGCCCGGCGGGGCCGGGGCCACCGAGAGCTCCAGGCAGCGCGGGCCGATCCGGCGCACCAGAGCGCGGGTTAGGACCTCGACGCCCTGCCGCTCGGCTTCGGGCAGCTGCACCCGGTTGGTGCCCTGCTTGGCCGCGTTGGGGCAGCCGAGGTTGCAGAGACTCGAGCCCCGGCAGCCGCGCAGATTGAGCGGGAACTGCTCGGCGTGGTACCCGGCGCGCGCGGCGCCTTCCGCGAAACGGAGATTGTTGTCGTTGAGCAGCTCGGGCGGCAGCAGCTCCACGTGGTTGGCCGCGCGGTAGCGGGCGGCGCGCTCGGCGAGGTCGCCGGCGTCGAGGCCCGGAACCCCCCAGCCGCGGATCACCCGCTCCGGCGCCGGCAGGGAGGTGCCGGTGTAGACGAGCGTGGAGCCGCCGTAGCCGCGCGCGAAGGCGAGGCTCAGCGTGCCCTCCGCGGTGAGAAAACCGCCCTCGTCGGCGTAGAGCGCGGCGGCCATCTCCCGCTCCCGCCCCGTGAAGTCTTCGTCGCGGAAGCGCGGGCCCCGCTCCAGCACCAGCACCCGTTTGCCCTGCGCGACGAGCGGCGCCAGCGCGTGGGCGACGGTGCCGCCGCCCGCGCCCGAGCCCACGATCGCCACGGCGCAGCGCTCGGTTTTCATCGCCGCGCCTCCCAGCCTTGCGGGCTCGCGCGATAGCCGAGGCCCGCAGCGACGTCCGGCTGGGTGTACCAGCCCAGCATGATGAGCGTGCGCAGGCCCCAGATCCCGCGCCGCAGCAGGACGAAGCGGGAAAGGCTCAGGCGCTCGAGCAGCTGGTCGCGCTGCGCCGGAGCGAGCCGCACCAGCGCGCGACCGTAGCGCAGACGGGCTGCCCATCCGATCGCGCGGAGCAGCAGCGCCAGCCGGCGGCGTAGCGGGGAGGGACGCGAGGCGACGACCTGCTCGACGGCGGCTTCGAGCGCGGTCCACTCCGCGGCGGTCGCCCCGGCGAGCTCGGGAACGAAGCCAACAGCGAGGACACGGAGCTGGGGACGCCGGGCAGCGCTGAAGAGCGGGGGCACGCCGTCGAAGCTAGATTCCGGCGGCTCAAACCTCCAGGCGCGCCAGCCCGTGGCGAGCGATCTGCTCTCCGATCTCCAAACCACGCTCGGTTCCGGCTATCGCGTAACCCGCGAGCTGACCGGCGGCGGGATGTCCCGGGTCTTCGTCGCGGAAGACGCCCACCTCGAGCGCGAGGTGGTGGTCAAGCTGCTGCCGCCCGACCTCATGGCGGGGCTCAGCGTCGAGCGCTTCCGGGCCGAAATCCAGCACGCGGTCCGACTCCAGCATCCCCACATCGTCCCGGTGCTCTCGGCCGGGGTGATCGAGTACGGCAGCGGCATGCGCGGGCCGTACTACGTCATGCCCTTCATCCGCGGCGAAACGCTGCGGGCCCGGCTCGAGCGCGACGGCCCGCTCGGCAGCGGCGAAGTCCGCCGGATCCTGCTCGATGTGGTCGACGCGCTGGCCCACGCGCACGACGCGGGGATCGTGCACCGCGACATCAAGCCCGACAATGTCTTCCTCGTCGGCAAGAACGCCCTCGTCACGGACTTCGGGGTTTCCAAGGCGCTGCAGCAATCCCCCGAGCAGCGCCCCGTCACCGGCGTCGGCATTACCCTCGGCACCCCGGGCTACATGGCGCCGGAGCAGGCCGCCGGCGATCCCGGGCTCGATCACCGCGCCGATTTGTATTCGGTCGGCGTGCTCGGCTACGAACTGCTCACCGCGCGGCGCCCCTTCTCCGGAACCTCGATCCAGCAGCTGCTGGTGGCACAGGCGGTCGAAACTCCGGTCCCGCTGCTGCAGGTGTCCCCGGCCACCCCGCCGGCGCTGGCGGCGATCGTGATGCGCTGTCTGGAAAAGCTGCCGGGCGACCGCTACGCCGATGCGCACGCGCTGCTGGCCGCGCTGGAGACCCTGCCGACCGGGAGTACACCGGCCGCGGGCGGCGCAGCCGGCGTGCCGCGTTTTCGCCCGCCGAGCCAGCGTCGCCTGCTGCCCGTCGCGATCGGGGGCGCGGTGATCCTGCTGGGATTGCTTGGCCTCTGGGCGCGGCGAGCCCGCGCCGGCGGCAAGCTGCTGGGCGAGCACGAGGCCTCGGTGGCTCTGTTACCGCCGGAGTACTTCCAGCCCGATTCCAGGGTAGGCTCGGCGATCGCCGACCTCATGGATCACATCAACACCGACCTGCGGCAGATCGACGGCCTCCGGCTCAAGATCGTCAGCTATCTCTCCGGTGCGGATCTCCGCCAGGGAGGCATGAAGAGCTTGCCGGAAATCGGCCGGACCCTGGGGGTGGAGCATCTCGTCGCGCTCGATCCGCGCGGGAGCGAGGACGCGCCCGTGCTCGAGGTCCGTTTCATCGAAGTGCTCACCGAAAAAGTGGTCTGGACGGCGAGCTACACGCTCGATGCCGCGCGCTTCGAGGAGATCGACAAGGACGTGATCGCCCGGATCAACCGCGCTTTTCCGGTGCTCGCCGGAGGTACGCCCACCCTGGTGCACCCCGAGCGCGCCGGCAGCGAGGCGGCGCACCGGGCCTTCCTGGTCGGCCAGCGGGCGCTGCGGCGGCGCACCCCCGAGGGCATTTCCGAGTCGATCCGCGCCTTCGAGGAAGCCGTCCGGCTCGATCCCGGCAACGCCGATGCCAAGGGCAGCCTCGCGACGGCGCTCGCCCTGCAGCTGAGCTACGGCTATCGCACCGGCGCCGCGAGCTATCCGACGGCGGCGCGCGCGCTCACCCTCGCGGATCAGGCGGTGAAGCTGGCTCCGACCCGCGGCGATCCGATCGCCTACCGTGCCTTCATCGAGTACCTCGCCTTCGCTCCGGTCGGGCTGGTGGACGACGATTTCGATCGCGCCACGCGCAAAGGCATCGGCGAGGCCGCCGGGTGGCACGCCCTGCTGCTGCTCCGCGAAGGCAAGACCGACGCGGCGCTCCAGGAGGCGCGCGAGGCCATCGACCTCGATCCGCTTTCTTCCGCACGCCACCTGACCTATGCCGTCGTGGCCCTGGGGGCGCGCCAGTACCCGCTCGCCCAGAAGGAGGCCCAGCGCGCCGGCGAGGTCGAGCCGCTGCTGAGGCGGCCGCGCCAGATCGAAGCCATCGCGCGGCTACTGACCGGACAGGTGGCGGCGTGCGCGGCGATGGACCTCGCGCCGTACTGGGGAGTCAAGGCGCTGTGTCTCGCGGGAGCGGGGCAGCAGAACGAGGCGCAGGCCATCGTGGACTCGCTGCGCCGCGTGGTGGAGGCGGGCAACTCGGCATCGCCGTACTCGGAAGGGCTGCCCGCACAGGAGCTGGCGATCTATTACGCCTGGAATGGCGCTGCCGCCGAGACGCTGCACTATCTGAGCATCGCGTTTACGCGCTCGCCGATCGGCGTGGATCAGCGGATCGTGCAATCGGGTGTGTTCGACAAGGTGCGCCAGGCTCCCGGATTCTCCGCCGAGCTCCGGCGCTTGCAGGGCACGGTCTGGCCCAGGGTGCTGGAGCAGCGGGAGCGGCTGCAGGATTCCGGTGAAACCTCACCCGTGGCGGCCCGCAGCGCGGCGCGGCGCCCGGTGGTCTAGCTTTCCGCCATGCCGAAGGACACCGCCGAGAAAAAGCCACGCCGCAAGCGCAAGTCCGCCGAGCCCGAGCCGCGCGGGCTCACCGCCCGCCAGGTGGGTGCGGGCGCGCCGCCCGCCGAAGTGATGCGCCTGATGGAGTCGATCGAAGGGGACGGCGGCTCAGTGATCGGTCCCTACCGCGAGCCGCTGGGCGGACTCTGGCAGGTGATCGCCGCTTTGCCGATCGAACGGGTCGGCCCGACGCCGTACCAGCGGGATCTCTCCACGCCCCACGTCGAGCGGCTGATGGCCGCGATCGAAAAGCTGGGCCGCTTCGTCGACCCGATCATCGTGGTCCGCACCGAGGACGGGCAGTACTGGACCCCCAATGGCAACCACCGGCTCGCCGCGCTCAGAAGCATGGGCGCGCGCTCGGTGGTGGCGCTGGTGGTCCCCGAGCAGGAGGTGGCGCACCGGATCCTGATCCTCAACACCGAAAAGGCGCACAACGTCCGCGAGCGCGCGCTGGAAGCGGTCCGCCTGGCCCAGGCGCTCGCCGAGCTCGACGATCGCCCCGAGCGCGAGTACGCCACCGAGCTCGAGGAGCCGGCGCTGGTGACGCTGGGCCTCTGCTATCTCGAGAACGGGCGGTTCTCGGGCGGGGCCTATCACCCCGTGTTACGCCGCACCGAGAAATTCGGCGGGAGCCGGCTGTCGGCGGCGCTCGCCGCGCGGCAGCAGCGCGCGGCGCGGCTGCTGGAGCTCGATGCGGTGGTGGCGACGGCGGTGCAGGCGCTCAAGGAACGCGGGCTGGAGAGCCCCTACCTCAAGGCTTTCGTGCTGGCCCGGATCAACCCGCTGCGTTTCAAGCGCGGCGCGACCGCGGATCCCGACGACGTGATCGCCCAGATGCTCAGCGCGGCGAAGAAATTCGACCCCGGCAAAATCCGGGCGGACCAGGTGGCGCGAACGGGTGGGGCGCCGGACGGCGGTGACCAGTAACCGGTAACCAGTCACCGGTCACCGGTCACTTCTTCACCACCCCCACGTTCGCGATCGTGCCGCCCTTCGTGATGGTCGGCAGCGCGTTGACGTAGAGGATCAGCCCGGCCTCCGGGGTTTTCACGTCGTAGAGTTTCCGCCCCACGTAATCGGTCACGTAGCCGAGCCGCGCCCCGGCGGCCACCGTCTGGTTGCGGAGCACCGCGGGGTAGAAGATCCCATTCGAGTCGCTCGACACCGTCACGACCTTCGCGATCCAGACCGGCCGCGCCACCGGCCGCACCGGCCGCACCAGCATCTTGAGATAGCCCATCACGTTGAGGCAGCCGTTGACGAGGGCGGTGACGTCGGCGGGCATGACGGTGCCGGCGTAACCCGCTTCGGCGGTGAGCGACGGCTTGCCGCGCGTGGACGCGGTGTTCTCCAGATAGCGCGAGGCGTTGGGATCCTTGGGCCGGTCGGCGGAGATGATGATGTGGTCGAGCCCGAACGCGAGCACCATGGCCCGGGCGATCGAGTCCTGCCGCGCGTTCCCCGTCACGGTCCAGTAGCTGTAGGGCCGCAGGCTCTCGTCGAGATCGCCGCCGTGCAGGTCGATCAGGTGATCGCTCTGCTCCACCACTTCTCGAGTGATGAGGTACGAGGCGCGTTCGGTCTGGGTGCCGTTCGGGTTGCCCGGATAGAAGCGGTTCATGCTCTTGCGGTCCACCGGGTTGACGTGGGGGACCTTCTGCTCGAAGCTGGCGACGTTGACGAGCGGTACGATGATCACGCTGCCCGCCAGCGTGGCGGGGTCGAGCACGCCGATCAGCTTCTCCAGCGCGATGATCGAAGTGTATTCGGTACCGTGCGCCCCCGAAACCACGGCGAGCACCGGACCGGGTCGCTTGCCGTGCACGACGACCACGCCGATCGCATAGCCCGAATCCACGCCTGCCGGCACCACGATGGCGCCGTAGGCCTTCTCGCCGCGGTGGGCGGTGGCCGTGCCCACCTTGATGGTGGGATGGGGATCGGGGTTCTGGGCGATCAGGGCGAACAAGGCGAACAGGTGCCGCATGGAGGCCTCGCAGGGAGGTTCGGCACGATGTTACCGCCGCCGGCCGCCCCCGGCGAGGCCGGTCCAACCCGGGGGACTATCGTCGCGTAGATTTGGGGCTGCTTTGGACCCCTTACCTCAACCCCGGATTCCCGTGCGCCGCGTTCCTCCTGCTCGTGTTATGCTGGTCGCCCTGCTGGTTCTCGGACCGGCTGCCGCCGCCCTCGCCGCGCAGCAGCAATCCTGCCCCGCGCTCGGCCAGGGCACCCTGCCGCTCAAGTACACGGGCGGGCCGACCATCCCGGCCATTACCGCGTGCGATCTCATGACGCGGCTCTACATCTACTCGGATGATTCCATGCTGGGCCGCAGGGTCGGGACCGCGGACAATCTCGGCGGGACCGCGTACCCCGAACCCGAGGTCCCACCGGTGGGGATCGTGCGGGATGGGCGCCCAGGGGCACGGCCGCGGCCGGCAGGAATCTCATGCTCGGCCTGGGCGCGAATGGTTTTGATTCCTGCCCCATGGAAGGGTTTGACGAACACCGCGTGCGCAAGCTGATCAAGCTGCCCGCCGACGGTTTCGTGATCATGGTGATTGGTGCCGGCAAGCGCGCGGCCGATGGCGTGTACCACCCGCGCCTGCGCTTTGATCGATCGCGTTTTGTGCACGAGCTATAACAGTCTGCGTGCGAGTCCTGGAAGAAGCCCTCGCGACACACGGTGCTCCTTTCAGTCCCTGAGGAATATGGGCAGTCCCCGTTGAATTTGAGGTAAGAATTTCCTGTGACCAACGAACGCTTTAGCACCGACCCTACTGGCTGGAGTCAGGCCGACCACGACGTTCCCGCCGCCGAAGGCAAGATGCGCTTCCAGGACCTGGCCCTGCCGGTGCCCGTGCTGCATGCGATTGCCGACCTCGGCTTCCAGTACTGCACGCCGATCCAGCAGCAGGTGCTGAAGTTCACCCTGGCCGGCCACGACGCCATCGGCCGGGCCCAGACCGGCACCGGCAAGACCGCCGCCTTCCTGCTGACCATTCTCACCGACCTGCTCAAGAACCCGCCGCCCGAGGAGCGCTTCACCGGCGAGCCGCGCGCGCTGATTCTGGCCCCCACGCGTGAGCTGGCCATGCAGATCGCCAAGGACGCCCAGGCCCTGGCCAAGTACACCGATCTCAAGATCGTCACCGTGCTGGGCGGCATGGAGTATGACAAGCAGCGCAAGCAGCTGACCCAGGAATACGTGAATTTCCTGGTTCCCACACTGGGCCGTCTGCCCGACTTCGTCGGACAGCACCTACGCACCCTGGCACAAGTTCCAAAACAC
>CAYNNS010000163.1:0-7221 GCA_964398345.1 uncultured Gemmatimonas sp.
GCATGGGCCGAGTGGGGGGCTCCCGCATGTGGCCGTTCGAGCTCATGGACCTGATCGGCAACGATGTCAACTACGCTGTCTCGCGCTCGATCTTCGAGGCCCTGCACTACGATCCCCGCTACCGGCCTTCCCTCACCCAGCAGCGCATGGTCGAGGCGGGATTCCTGGGTCGCAAGACCGGGAGGGGCCACTACGACTATGGCGAGAACGCCGCCAAGCCGGTGCCGAGCGGCGACCGCGCCAGGGGCCAGGCGATCGTCGACCGGATCCTCGCGATGCTCATCAACGAAGCCGCCGATGCGCTGTTCTGGCGGGTGGCGGGGCGGGAGGCGATCGACCTCGCCATGACCAAGGGTGTGGCCTACCCCAAGGGCCTGCTGCGCTGGGCCGACGAGCTCGGTGCGGCGACGCTGCTCGCGCGTCTCGACCAGCTGCAACAGGAGTACGGCGAAGACCGCTACCGGGCGAGTCCGCTGTTGCGCCGGCTGGCCAGGAGCGGAGGGCGCTTCTACCCATGAGCGAGCTGCAGGCGCTGGCCGACCGGGTGGTCGCGGGGATGCTGGCCCGCGACGAGTTCAGCCGCTGGCTCGGGCTCGAGGTCGTCGAGCTGGCGCCGGGACGTTGTCTCTGCCGGATGACGGTGCGCGAGGAGATGGTCAACGGCTTCGGCGTGGCCCACGGCGCCATCGCGTACGCGCTGGCCGACAGCGCGCTCGCGTTCGCGGCGAACAGCAACGGCCGCATCACGATGAGCATCGAGAACGGGATCAGCTATCCCGCGCCGGTCCTGCCGGGTGACGAGCTGCGCGCGCTCTGCACCGAGGAGCGGGCAAGCTATCGGGTCGCCTTCTACCTGGTCCGCGTCAGCAACCAGCGCGACGAGCTGGTGGCGCTGCTGCGCGGCACCGTCTACCGCACCAGCGAGGAGCACCCGGCATGATCGACTGGCAGCGCGTGCTCTACTTCACGCTGGTGTCCCGCTTCCTCGACGACACCGAGGAACAGCGGCTGGTACCCGAGAAGAAAGTGCTCTACCAGTTCTCCGCCCGCGGCCACGACGTCGCCCAGCTCATTCTCGGCCAGCACCTCACCCACCCGCACGACGCCGCGGGCGCCTACTACCGCTCCCGGCCGCTGCTGCTCTCGCTCGGGCTCACCATCGCCGACGCGTTCGCGGGGCCGATGGGCAAATCGGGCGGCTTCAGCGACGGCCGCGACATCGGGGTGGTCTGCAACCTGCCGAGCGAGCCGGGCCCGGTGGTGCTGCCGATGTCGGGCGACGTCGGCTCGCAGTACACGCCGGCGGCGGGGTGGGCCCAGGCGATCCGTTATCGGCGCGAGGTCCTCGGGGAGGCGGCCTGGGAGGGCGCGATCGCGTGCGTGTTAGGGGGCGAGGCCTCGGTCGCGACCAACGGCTTCTGGTCGGCGCTCACCCTGGCCACCACGCTCGCGCTGCCCCTGCTGTTCTACATCGAAGACAACGGCTACGGCATCTCGGTGCCCGCCCGCTTCCAGACCCCCGGCGGCGACATCGCGGCCAATCTCGCCTCCTTCACGAACCTGGCCGTGAGCAACGGCGACGGCAGCGATCCCGCCGAAGCCGCCCGGCTCATCGCGGCGGCCGTGGCCCAGGTCCGTGCCAACCGGGGCCCGGCGCTGCTGCGGCTCAGCGTGCCGCGGCTCTCGGGGCACTCCGGCCAGGACACCCAGGCCTACAAGCCGCCGGAGCTCCTCGAGCGCGAGCAGGCCGCCGATCCGCTCAAGCGGCTCTACGCCCTGCTGCGCCGGAACGGGACCAGCGACGCCGAGCTCGCCGCGGTGGAGGCCCGCGCGAAGCAGGACGCCGAGGCCGGGCTCGCGGAAGCGCTGGCGCGCCCGGAGCCGGATCCCGCGAACGTGCGGCGCTTCCGGGTCGAGGAACGGGACGCCTCGGGCAGGCCGGTACTGCAGCGGCGCGGCGGGTTAGCTCCGGCCGGACACGTCTTTCCGGCCTCGAGCGAGAGCCCCAAGCCGGAAGGCCCGCGCATCAACCTGCTCACCGCGGTGCGCCGCACCCTCGAAGCCGAGCTGGCGAGCAACCCCAAGCTGCTGGTGTTCGGCGAGGACGTGGGCCCCAAGGGCGGGGTTCACGCCGCCACGGTCGGGCTGCAGGACGCGTTCGGCGAGCAGCGGGTCTTCGACACCTCGCTGTCGGAGGAGGGCATCATCGGGCGCGCGGTCGGGATGGCGCTCGCCGGCCTGCTGCCGGTCCCGGAAATCCAGTTCCGCAAGTACGCCGACCCCGCCACCGAGCAGCTCAACAACTGCGGCACCATCCGCTGGCGCACCAACAACCGCTGGGCCGCGCCGATCGTGGTCCGGATGCCCGGCGGCTACGCGCCGAAGTGCGGCGACCCGTGGCACAGCGTCTGTGGCGAGGTGATCTGGGCGCACGCCACGGGCTGGCACGTCGCGATCCCGTCCAACGCGGAGGACGCCGTGGGCCTGCTGCGCAGCGCGCTGCGCGGCAATAACCCGGTCATCTTCTTCGAGCACCGCGCCCTGCTCGACGGAATCTCGGCGCGGAGGCCCTACCCCGGCGACGCGTTCGTCGTCCCGTTCGGCCGGGCCCGTGTGGTGCGCGAGGGCGGCGAGCTCACCCTCGTGACCTGGGGCGCGATGGTGGAGCGCTGCGAAGCCGCGGCCCAGCAGTCGGGACGTTCGATCGAGCTGCTCGATCTGCGGACCGTCGCCCCCTGGGATCGGGAGGCGGTGCTCGGCTCGGTCCAGAAGACGCGCCGCTGTCTGATCGTGCACGAGGACACCCTGACGTCGGGCTTCGGCGCGGAGATCGGGGCCAGCGTCGCCGAGTCGGCATTCCTCTCGCTCGACGCGCCGGTCAGCCGGATCGCGATCCCCGACGTCCCCACGCCCTACAACGTGGCGCTGATGAACGCCGTCCTGCCCCAGGTCGACCAGATCGCCGAGCGGATCGCCGAGCTGATCGAGTTCTGAAGCGCTCGCGCTGGTTGCCGCTCCGGCCCCCTGAGCGGTGTTAGAATGGAGCATGGCAACGACCGACGTCGTGCTTCCGCCCGATCAATCCGAAGGCACCACGCATCAGATCGGCCAATGGCTGAAGCGGGTCGGTGACCCGGTCCGCAAAGACGAGCCGCTGCTCGAGATCATTACCGACAAGGTGACGGTGGAGATCGCCTCCCCCGCCGACGGCGTGCTGGCGGAGATTCTGAAGCCGGACGGGGAGGAGATCGAGAAAGGCCAGGTGCTGGGCCGGATCGGCGCCGCGGCCGGCGCCGGTGCGCGCACCGCGGAATTTGTGTCTCCCCCAGCGACCGCCAGACCGCCCGACCGCCAGTCCGCCCCCGACGCGCTGTCCCCCGCGGTGCGCCGGGCGATCGAAGCCCGGGGGCTCGACCCCGCCCGGATCAGCGGTAGCGGCCGCGGCGGAAGAATCACCCTGCAGGATGTCGAGGGGTTGGCGCGGCCGCACCTGGTCCCCCATTCGGCGATGCGGAAGTCGATCGCCGAGCACATGGTGCGCAGCGTGCAGACCGCACCGCACGTGACGGCGGTATTCGAGGCGGATCTGACCCGCGTCGTCGCGCACCGTGAAGCGCAGCCGGCGGCTGCCCGGCCGACCTACACCGCGTACTTCGTGCGGGCCGCGGTCGCGGCGCTCCAGGCGGTGCCCGAAGTCAACAGCCGCTGGCACGCCGACGGGCTCGAGCTCTTCACGGACTGCAACATCGGGATCGCGGTAGCGCTCGAAGCGGGCGGACTCATCGTCCCGGTGCTGCCGCAGGCCCAGCAGCTCGATCTGGCGGAGACCGCGCGCCGGGTGCAGGACCTCACCGCCCGCGCCCGCGCGGGGAAGCTCGAGCCGCGCGAGGTGCAGGGCGGGACCTTCACGATCTCGAATCACGGGGTGAGCGGCTCGCTCTTCGCCGCGCCCATCGTGATTCCGCAACCGCAGGTCGCCGTATTAGGTGTCGGCAAGCTGGAACAGCGGGCGCGGGTGCTGCCCGAGGGCATCGTGGCCCGCCCGCAACTCTACGTCAGCCTGACCATCGACCACCGCGCCCTCGACGGCCTCCAGGCCAATCGCTTCCTGACCCGCTGGGTCGAGGTCCTCGAGCAGTGGAGCTGAACGGTCGCGCCCTCGCCGGGCTGGACCCGGTCCGGACCCCCGCCCTGCTGATCGACCTCGACGCGGTCGACCGCAACATCAGCGCGACGCTCGACCTGCTCGAGCGCGATGCCGACCGCTGGCGGCCCCACCTCAAGACCGCGAAGCTCGGCCTGGTGATGCACCGGCTCCGGGAGCGCGGGGTCACGCACGCCAAGTGCGCGACGACCCTGGAGCTCGAGACCGCGTGTGCAGCGGGGTTCGCGGACGTATTGCTGGCATATGCGGTGTCGGGTCCGCACGTCGCCACGGTGCGAAGGATCGCGGCCCGCTACCCCGAGGCCCGGCTCTCCGTCCTGGTGGAGGACCCCGGCGGACTGGCGGCCTGGCGCGGCGCCGGGGTCGCTTGTTTCATCGACGTGAACGCCGGCATGCACCGCACCGGGATTCCGCTCGAGTGCGGGCAACAGATCGCCGCGCTGGCCCGCGCGATCGCCGACCAGGGGCTCACGTTCGCGGGACTGCATTGCTACGATGGGCACGCGATGGAGTTCGCACCCGAGACGGCGCGGGAGCAGGTGCACCAGGGGTACGATCGGGTGCGCGCCCTGGTCGAGGAGCTCAGCGCGGCAGGGCTGCGGCCGCCCGAAGTCGCCACGGCGGGCACGCCCGCCTTCCCCCACGCTGCGAGCTATCGCGGCTTTGCGGAGCTCGGGGTGCGCCACCGCGTGTCGCCGGGTACCGTGGTGTACAACGACCGCAAGAGCCTGACGCAGCTCCCGGCCTCAGCGGGTTATCAGCCCGCGGTCGTCGTGCTGAGCTCGGTGGTGAGCCACCCCGGCCCTTCGCGCTTCTGCTGCGACGCGGGTCACAAATCGGTCTCGGCCGACGCGGGGATCCCCACCTGCGCGGTGCTCGGGCATCCCGAATACCTGCCGCGCCACCCGAGCGAGGAGCACCTGCCGGTCGACGTCCCCGCGGGCAGCGCGCTGCCGCGGCGCGGGGAACGGCTGCTGCTCCTGCCGAGCCACGTCTGTCCCACCGTGAACAACTTCAACGATGCCGTGATGCTCGCGGGCGGGAAGCTCCAGGGTGTCGAGCGGGTGACCGCGCGGGGTCGCCACCCTCCGCTGGACTAGAACTCCTTGAAGTGCTCGAAGGGCTCGCGGCAGGCCCGGCACTGATAGAGCGCCTTGCACGCCGTCGCCCCGAATTCGCTGATCAGCTCGGTGACAGCCGAACCGCAGCGCGGGCAGGCCACGCTGCGCACCGTCGGGCCCAGCGCGACCGCAGCGACGCGCCGGGGCGGCGCGATTCCATATTGCCGCAGCTTGGCTTTCGCGGTGTCGGAGAGCCAGTCGCTGGTCCAGGCCGGCGCGTAGACGGTCTTCAGGAAGATCCGCTCGAACCCGGCCTGCGCGAGCGCTGCGGTGATGTCGCGCTCGATGGCCTGCAGCGCCGGACAGCCGGAGTAGGTCGGGGTGATCGTCACGCGCACCGCGTCGCCTTCGACCACGACCTCGCGCACCACGCCGAGCTCCACGACCGAGAGCACCGGGACCTCGGGATCCTTGACCAGATGCAGCAGGGCGAGGGCCTGCTCGGCGGTGACCGGTGACCGGTGACCGGTGACCTGGTCTACCATCGGGCCCCCGGATGGCTCCGCGCCACGATCTGCATTTCGGCGAGCAGGTGGCCGAGGTGCTCGGTATGGCGGCCGCAGCGGCCCCCGGTCATGCGAGCCGGGACCTCGGGTACGGTGAGCCCAGCCCGGGTTAGGACAGACCTCACGGTCGCGTCCCAGGGCGTCCGGAGCGGCACCAGGTCCGGCGCGATGCCCCCGGCCTGGAGCGCGCGGTCGACGGCGTCCTGATAGTCCAGCTCGCCGGTCCAGGGCCAGAGCTCGTCGAGCGCGGCCTGCATGCGGCGATGGCTCTCCTCGGTGCCGTCGCCGAGGCGCTCGACCCAGGCGCCGCTGTGGCGCAGGTGGTAGCGGGATTCCTTGAGCGCCTTCGCCGCGATCGCGGCGAGGTCGGCGTGGCGGGAGCGGGCCAGCGCCTCGAGCAGCTCCACGCTCCAGGCGTCGAAGAGCATCTGGCGCAGCATGGTAAAGCCGAAGTCCCCGTTGGGCAGCTCGCAGAGCTGCAGGTTGCGGAACTGGTGCTCGTCGCGCCAGTAGGCGAGCCCGTCCTCGTCCCGACCCTCGCCTTCCACCTGCCCGGCCAGCTGGAGCAGCATGCTGGCGTGGCCGATCAGGTCGAGCGCGATGTTGCTGAGCGCGATGTCCTCTTCGAGGATCGGGCCGTGGCCGCACCACTCCGAGAGCCGGTGGCCGAGCACCAGCCGGTCGTCGCCGAGCCGGAGCAGATACTCCAAAAGCTGGCGGTCGGGCGGGCCGGCGGTCCGGCGGCCAATCATTTGAGTCCCCGCGGCACTTTGTAGAACTGCGGATGCCGGTAGGGCTTGTCGTTCCCGGCGTCGAAGAAGGGGCCCTGATCCTCCGGCGTCGAGGCGGTGATCGCCTGGCTCGGCACCACCCAGATGCTCACCGCCTCGCCGCGCCGGGCGTAGGTATCGCGGGCGTTCTGCAGGGCGAGCTCGGCGTCGGGCGCGTGCAGGCTGCCGGCGTGCTCGTGGGGCCCGCCCCCGGGCGGCTGGGTGAAGACTTCCCACAGGGGCCACTGCTGCGGAGCGCTCATGGACGGGTTAGGCTGCCGGGCGCGCCGCGTGCTTCGCGGCGTAGGCCGCCGCGGCGTCGCGTACCCAGGCACCTTCGGCGTGGGCGAGGTTGCGTGCCGCCAGCCGCTCGCGGTTGCAGGGCCCGTTGCCCCCGATCACCTGGTAGAACTCCTCCCAGTCGATGGGGCCGAATTCCCAGTCGCCGGTTTCCGGGTTCTGTTTGAGCGCGGGGTCGGGGAGCGTGAGCCCGACCGCCTGGGCTTGCGGCACGCTGAGATTCACGAAGCGCTGGCGCAGCTCGTCGTTGCCCTTCTGCTTGACCCGGCAGCGCAGCCGCTCGGCGCTGTTGGGGCTGTCCTTTGCTGTGGGGCCGAACATGCTCAGGCAGGGCCACCACCTGGGGTGCCCGTGCGCCC
>CAYNNS010000164.1:0-469 GCA_964398345.1 uncultured Gemmatimonas sp.
CGACCAGCACGTCGACCCCGGCAGCCACCAGCGCCTGGGCTCGCACCCGGGCATCGGAGCCGGCACCGACCGCGGCGCCCACGCGTAACCGGCCGTGCTGATCCTTGTTCGCGTCGGGGTGCTGCCGCCGCTTGAAGATGTCTTTCACGGTGATGAGCCCGCGGAGCGTGCCGTCGGCATCGACGACGGGAAGCTTTTCGATCTTGTGTTTGGCGAGCACGCGCTCCGCTGCTTCGAGCGTCGTGCCGACGGGGGTGGTCACCAGGTTGTGCTTGGTCATGGCCTGGTGCACCGGCTGGTCGAGGTCGCGTTCGAAGAGCAGATCGCGGTTGGTGATGATGCCGATGAGCTTGCCGGTCCCGTCGACGATGGGGACGCCGGAGATGCCGAAGCGGCGCATCAGCGCCGCCGCTTCCCGGAGCGGACGCCCGGGCCCGGGGGGTAGCGGGTTGAGGAGCATCCCGCTTTC
>CAYNNS010000164.1:479-7206 GCA_964398345.1 uncultured Gemmatimonas sp.
GCGGGGGGGGGCCGGGGCTATCGCCATGTGGGGCTCGGTCACCTGGGCCATGGCGGCCGCGACGAGCGGAATCTGGAGTGCCAGACCGCGGGTGAAACGACTCGCCGTGGAAACGTCGCGAGGATGGACCGTGCTGTGGCGGGGGACGAGCAGGACGTCGTCGAAGGTGAGTGCGACGCCGGGCCGGAGCGAACTCATCCGTCCTCCCCCTTCTCCTTCGCCGGCGGCACCTGCTTGGGGGGCGTGGCGGCCTGGAGCGCCTCGTTCACCACACTCTCCGCCGCCGCGGCCACGCCCTTCATGACCTTGCCGGCGCTGTCGACCAGGCCGGTGGTCGCGGAGACCGCCTTGATCGGTATGCGCGCGGCGCGCATGGTGTCCTCGATCCCCTCGGAGATTTTCGCGAAGAGATTGGTGGGCGCGGCGCGCTCGGCGTACTTACTCTCGAGGAATTCGACGTAGTCGAGGATCTGATAGCCGCGCTCGTCCGCGAGGGTTTCGAGCCGGCGCAGAATCCGCTGCTTGAGCTGCTCGTTCACAGGATCCTCACTTTCCCCGCACCAGCTTGACCAGCTCCACGACGGGTGTCGCAAGATACCGGGTTCGCGCCGAGCGAACCGTCGCGCTGAAGGCGAGCTCGTCGAGCGGCTTCAAGCCCTGGAGCTGATCGGCCTGCTCCCGGGACAGCAGCACGTAGACGAACCCGGTCTCGGGCAGCGGTCCGCGGGTGAGCAGGTAGGGCCGGCCCGGCGGCATCTCGGGACGCAGCTCGTCGGCTTTCTGCTGCGCGAGGAACTGGACCCGCCACTCCACCGTCTGGCCGACGTACTTCTCGGGATTGTCGCGGATCATCGCGGCGGTGATCGCGGGAGGCGCATCGAGCGGACCGAGCACGTCGCCGCGCTTGAGCCAGGCATCGACCCGCACCCGGACCCACTCGCCGTTGCGCTCCTCGACACTGGCATCCGCCGATCCACCGAGGGTGCCGAGGGAAGCACCGTCGGGAGCGCGCAGGAGCACCGCGCCCGAGCGCAGCTTGACTCTGCCCGTGGCGACAGGCGGGGCCGCTGCCGGCGCGGGACGCTGGGTGTCCGGCTTCGCCGGGGTGACGACCGCGGTGACAGCGGGAGCCGGAGCGTGAGTCGTGACGGGCTGCTTGGGCGGCGCCGAGGCGAGCAGCGCACGCCGCACCCATCCCGTGCGCCGGACCTCGGTCCAGCCGCCGCGGCGAGTGACGCGGGTGAGCAGCGCTCCCGGAGCCGCGCGCGCGAGCACCACTCCGTCGGGCTCGGCGCGAATGTTCTCGCTGGTGGTCGCGGCGAGATCGAAGCCCTCGCGCTTATCGACGTGGGTCGAGGCGGTGAAGATCCAGCCGCGCAGGGTCACGGAGACGAATTCCCCGGAGGCGCGGCCCGGAACGACGCGGGTCCCGGCGCTCAGACTCGCCAGTGCGACGCCGCCCGGTTCGCGCAGCAGCGGTACGTCCGACGCCAGCCGAACCGCACTCTGCGCGATGAGGGGTCCCGCGAGCGCGAGCCCCAGGCCAATCGAGGCTGGAAGGCGGATGATCGGAGGACTAGATTGCGGCACGACCGTCACGATCCGGCATTGTAGACGCCGCGGAGAATCATGTCAAACGGCCGAGCGAGCAATGCCGGGGCACCGGTCGCCCTGGTGGTGCTGGATGGTTGGGGCTATCGGGAGGGCAAGGACGGCAATGCCATCGAGCTCGGCCGCACGCCGGTCTGGCATCGCTTGTGGGACTCCTTCCCTCGCACCCTGCTGGACGCCAGCGGTCTCGCCGTAGGACTTCCGGAAGGGCAAATGGGCAACAGCGAAGTCGGGCATCTCAATCTCGGCGCTGGCCGTGTGGTGCCGCAGGACATCGTGCGGATTACGGCGAGCATCGCCCAGGGCGACTTTTTCCGGCTGCCCCCCTTTCAGGAGCTCGGCGCGCGCCTGCGACGAACCGGCGGGACGCTGCATCTCCTCGGACTGGTCGGCAACGGCGGCGTGCACGCCCTCGACACCCATCTGCTGGCCTGCATCGAGCTGGGGATTCGGCTCGAGGTTCCGCGCATCGCGGTCCACGGCTTTCTCGACGGCCGTGACACCCTGCCCACGTCCGCCGCGGGGTTCGTCGGCCAGCTCCAGCGGGAGCTCGTGCGCATCGCGGGGCCGCGCGCCGCGATCGCGTCGCTGGTGGGTCGCTATTTCGCGATGGATCGCGACCAGCGCTGGGACCGGACCCGGCTCGCCTACGAGCTGCTGCGGCACGGCACCGGGACGGCAGCCAGCGACCCGGTCCAGGCGGTGCATGATGCGTACGCGCGCGGCGAGACCGACGAATTCATCAAGCCGATCGCGCTCACCCGAAACGGTGCGCCGAGCGCGGTGCTCTCGGACGGCGATGCGGTCATCTGTTTCAATTTCCGGAGCGACCGGATGCGCCAGCTGGTGCGGGCCCTGGCGATCCCGGGTTTCGACGGCTTTCCGGCGCCGGATCGCCCCGATCTCGCCCTGGTGACCATGACTCAGTACGACCAGACCTTTCCCTTTCCGACGGCGTTTCCGCCCTTCAGCCTGGCGCGGATCCTGGCGGACGTGCTGGAGAATGTGGGCCGGACCCAGTTCCGCACCGCGGAGACGGAGAAGTATCCCCACGTCACCTATTTCTTCAACGGCGGGCACGAGCCGCCGCACCGGGGCGAAGAGCGGGTGCTGGTGCCGTCACCCAAAGTGGCCACCTACGACCTGGCACCGGAAATGAGCGCGGCGGGGATTACCGATGCGCTCTGCCAGGCGGTCACGAAGCGGGAGCACGATTTTCTGCTCTGCAACTTCGCCAACGCCGACATGGTGGGTCACACCGGCGTGCTGCCGGCGGTGATCCGCGCCGTCGAAACGGTGGATGAGTGCCTGGCCCGGATCGTCCCGGTCTGCGAGCGCAGCGGGACCCGGCTGTTCCTTACCGCGGACCATGGAAACTGCGAGGTCATGATCGATCCCGAGACCGGTGGCCCCCATACGGCGCACACCTCGAATCCCGTCCCTTTCGTCGCGCTTCATACCGGCATCTCCCGGTTGCGGTCGGGCGGCGCGCTCGGCGACGTGGCCCCCACGATCCTCGAATTGCTGGGCCTGGAACAGCCGGCCGAGATGACCGGACGGAGTCTGCATGCGACGTGAGCTCCTCGCGGTCGCGGCGCTGGGCGCTCTGCTGGTGCGGGCGGCGGCGGCACAGGTCGGTCACGACCCCGCCAGCTCGCCCTACCGCACGCTCCGCTTCGGCCAGTTCATCGGCGTGAACAGCGGGTTACTCAACGGCAACGGCGGCCAGCTCGGCGTGGCCCCGCACCACGGCCCCAGCATCGGGCTGCGCTACGATTTCCTGTCCTCCGGCACGGTCACCCTCGGGTTCGAGGCGACCGTCGCGCGGCTCGAACGCACCCTGGTGGACCCCAGCAAGCCGATCGCGACCGCCATTACCGGCCCCGTGAAGGACAAGATGGGCATGCTCGACGCGGTCCTGCAGTTCAACGTGACGGGGGGCAAAACCTGGCACCGGCTGGCGCCCTATGTCTCAGCGGGGTTCGGAGTGATGATCGCCGAGCACCTCAAGGCCGACACGGTCAGCGACTTCACGTTCAAGACCCGCTTCGCGCTGGTCCCGGCGCTGGGCACCCGCGTCTTTCTGACCGACCGGCTCTTCCTCAGGCTGGAGGTGCGCAGCGCCTTCTGGTCGGTGAGCTATCCGCAATCGTTCCGCAACGCGCCGTCGAGCGATCCCACCCGGCCGCCGGTCCTGCCGACGCCCGCCAAGGAGTGGCTGGCGAACGGCTGGTACACAATCGGACTGAGCTATGCGTTCTCGAGACCCTTCTGAGCGATGCGCTACGCGCTACGCGTAACGCGTAACGCGAGGCGCGAGACGCCATGGTCACCCTGACCCGCACGCTCGGCTTCCGCGCCACCCATCGCTACTGGGTTCCCGAGTGGAGCCCGGAACAGAACCGCCGCCGCTTCGGCAGAGCGATCGAGCCGCATTCTCACGACTACCGCTGCGCGGTGACGGTGAGCGGCCCGTTCGACCCCGAAACCGACATGCTCGTCGATCTGACCGCCCTCGACGGCATTCTGTCCGAGGAGGTGCTGGATCGCTTCCAGGGCAAGCAGCTCGATCGCGAGACCCCGGAGTTCGCCGACGCGGGGATGCTGCCCAGCTGCGAGGCGCTGGCCCGCTACCTCTTCCGCCGGATCGCCGGGCGGCTGCCGGCGGGGGTGACGCTCGAGCGGGTTAGGATCGAGGAAGACCCCAGCCTCGCGGCGGACTGTACCGGCGGGTGAGCGGCGGGGTGCGCGGGGCGATCCTGGCGGGTGGCGGCGCGACCCGCATGGGCGGGGCACCCAAGGGTCTCCTGGAGGTCGGCGGACAGCGGATCCTCGATCGCCTGGTGGCCAGCTTCGAGACCGCACTGGGCGGGTTCCCGCTGCTGGTCGCCAATGCGCCGACGGCGGCCACCTGGCGGCCGGAGCTGCGCGTCGTGGCCGATCGGCACCCCGGGTCCGGCAGCCTGGGCGGATTGCTCACCGCGGTCCTCGAAGCTCCGGCCCCCGTCGTCTGTGTCGCCTGGGACATGCCCTTCGTGCCGGCGCCGCTGATCGCCGCGCTGGCGGAGGGACTGGGGAACGCCGACGTCTGCATTCCGGCGAGTGGCGGCCGGCGGGGGCTGGAGCCACTCTGCGCGGGCTACGGCCCCCGGACCGGACCGGCAATGGCGGAGGCGCTGGATCGGGGCGATCTTCGGGCGATCGCGTTCCACGCCGCGGTGCGCGTGGCGGTGATCCCGGACGCCCTGGTCCGTCGATTCGGGGAACCCGAGCGGCTATTCTTCAACGTCAACACCGCGGACGAGCTGCGCCAGGCGAACGAGATGACGGGGTTGGTCTCGTGATCAGAATGGTGTCGGTCATCGGGCACAAGAACGCCGGCAAGACGACGCTGGTCGCCGCGCTCGCGCACGAGTTCAAGCGGCAGAAGCGCCGCGTCGGCACCATCAAGCACGCCTCGCATCCCCTGGAAGTGGACAAGGCGGGCACGGACTCCTGGCGCCATTTCCACGAGGGCCGCGCCGATGGCGTCATCGTGGCCTCGCCCGATCTCCGGGTGGCGTTCGAGCGCCGCACCGACGACGCCACACCGGAAGAGCTCGCGCTGCGCTACTACGGCGACATGGACGTCGTGCTGGTGGAAGGCTTCAAGGCCTCCCCCCTGCCCAAGATCGAAGTGCATCGCAAGGAAATCGCCAAGGCCCCGCTCTTCAGCGGCGAGCTGCCGAACGCCGCGGAGTGGCTCGCCATCATCACCGACGATCACCGCTATTCGGCGCCCTGCCGGGTCCTGCACTTCTCCGACACGATGTGGCTCACCGTCCTGACCGCGCTGATCATGGAGCAGGCCAAGCAGCTGCAGCCGTGAGCGCCGCCCCCCCGCTGGCGCCGGCCGAGGCGGCGCGGCGGATCCTGCACGACGTCCGGCGACAGCCCCCCCTCAGGCTGCCCCTCGACGACGCACTCGGCGCGGTGCTGGCCGAGCCGGCGACCAGCCCGCTCGACATTCCTCCCTGGACCAATTCAGCGATGGACGGGTACGCCGCCCGGGCCGCCGACGTGCGCGGCGCCACGCCCGAAGCTCCCAAGCGGCTCGCCGTCGTCGAGGTGGTGCCGGCCGGCAGCTTCCCGACGCGTGCGCTGGGGCCCGGCGAATGCACGCGGATTTTCACGGGCGCGCCGCTGCCGGAGGGTGCGGACTCCGTGATACGGCAGGAGGACACGGACCTAGGGAAGAGGGAGGAGGGAGGAGGGAGGAGCGACGTCGCGATCCTGAACGATCGCGACTGCCTCGTGAACTTCCGGCGCGCGGGCGAGGACATCAGGAAAGGCGAGGTCGTCCTGCCCGGAGGCACCGAGCTCGGCGCGGCCGAGCTCGGCGTGCTGGCGTCGATCGCGGTGTCGCATCCGGTGGTCTACCGCCGGCCGCGGGTCGGCATTCTCGGCGGCGGCGATGAGATCGTGGACGTGGACCAGCCCGAAGCGATCATCGCGGGACGCAAGGTGGCGAGCTCCAACACCCACACGCTGCTGGCGCTGGTCCGGCTGGCGGGGGGAGAACCGCTCAACCTCGGCCTGGCCGCCGACACCAAGGCGAGCGTGCGGGCCCATCTGGCCCGGGCGGACGAATGCGACCTGCTGGTCACCACCGCGGGGATCAGCGTCGGGGAGCACGATCACCTGCGTGCCGTGTTAGCCGACCTGGGCGCCGAGCTCCGGTTCTGGAAGCTGGCGATGCGTCCGGGAGCGCCGGTCGGGTTTGGCGTGTTAGGGCGCACGCCCTGGATCGGGCTGCCCGGGAACCCGGTCAGCACCATGGTCACCTTCGAGCTGTTCGTGCGGCCCGCCATCCGTGCCATGCTCGGACACTCTCTGCCCTTCCGGCGCACGGTACCGGTACGGGTCTGCGAGCCGATCCGGCTGGGCCCTCGACTGCAACATTTTCTCAGGGCCGTGGTCACGCCGGGACCCGGGGGATTGGAAGTCCGGCTCACCGGGCCGCAGGGCTCGGGCATCCTCACCTCCATGGTCAAAGCCAACGCGCTGCTGATCCTTCCCGAGGGCCAGCACGAAACGCCCGAGGGCGCCCTCGCGAGCGCCCTCGTGCTGGATGATC
>CAYNNS010000165.1:0-7153 GCA_964398345.1 uncultured Gemmatimonas sp.
ACGCCCCGACATTCATAACTAATTGAGCTCTGAGCCGGAGTTACGCTGTCTCGATCCCGCGCCCCGCTGGGTGATCTGGCCCGGCCGCGGGTTCGTGACGTTCGGCGACTCGGCGAAAGACGCCGCGGTCGTGGCCGACATTGCCCGGCACACCGGCCGGGCCATCGCAGCGGCCGAACAGCTGGGCGGCTGGCAGGCGCTGCCGGAGCGGGATCAGTTCGACGTGGAGTACTGGGAGCTCGAGCAGGCCAAGCTCAAGCAAGGCGGCGCGCGGCCCCCGCTCTCCGGCAGGGTGGCCCTGGTGACCGGCGCCGCCAGCGGCATCGGGCGCGCGGCCGCGGAAGCGCTCCACGCCCAGGGTGCCGCGGTGCTCGGCACCGACATCAATCCCGCGATCGAACGGCAGTGGCAGCAGCCCGGGTTGGCCGGACTGGTCGCTGATGCCACCGACCGCGCCGCGGTCGCGCATTGCTTGCAAGAGTGCGTGGCGCGCTTCGGCGGCATCGACATTCTGGTGAGCAACGCGGGGATCTTCTCGCCGAGCCAGCGGATCGGTGAGATCGACCCGAAGCATTGGGAGGCGAGCCTCGCGCTCAACCTGACCAGCCACCTGAGCCTGCTGCAGAGCGCGGTTCCCTATCTTCGGCTGGGCTTCGAGCCCTGCGTGGTGATCATCGGCTCGAAGAACGTCCCGGCGCCGGGACCGGGCGCGGCGGCGTATTCCGCCGCCAAAGCGGGACTGGCCCAACTCGCGCGCATCGCGGCGCTGGAGCTCGGCAAAGACGGCATCCGGGTGAACACGCTGCACCCGCATCTCGTGGTCGATACGGCGGTGTGGACTCCGGAAGTGCTGGCCGACCGGGCGAGGAACTACGGGATGACCGACGAGCAGTACGTCCGCAACAATCTGCTGGGGGTCGAAATCACCACGCGCGACGTCGCGAATGCGGTCGTGGCGCTGGCGGGCCCTATATTCGCGAAGACGACGGGGGCGCAGATTCCGATCGATGGCGGGAGCGATAGAGTGGTGTGACTGGTGACTGGTGACCGGTGACCGGTTACCGGTTACCGGTTACCGGTTTTCCGGAAACAACCCCAGCAACCCCTCCTCGGTAGCGGCACACACGCCGCGCTCCGTGATCAAACCCGTGACCAGATGCGCAGGCGTGACGTCGAACGCCGGGTTACGCGCCGGCATGCCGGCGTACCCGTGCACCTCGCGGGCGTCGCGCTCCTCGATGGGGATCTCGCTCGCGTCCCGCACGCTCCAGTCGAGGCTCGGCGACGGCACCGCTGCGTAGAAGGGTACCCCGCAATCCTTCGCGGCGAGGGCCTTCAAGTAGGTGCCGATCTTGTTGGCGACGTTGCCGCTCCGCGTGGTGCGGTCGGTCCCCACCAGACACAGGTCGACCTTGCCCTGCTGCATCAGTAACCCGCCGGCGTTGTCGACGATCACCGTGTAGGGGACGCCGTGTTGCGCCAGCTCCCACGCGGTGAGGTAGCCCTGGTTGCGCGGGCGGGTTTCGTCCACCCAGACGTGCAGCGGCAGCCCGGCGTCGTGGGCACGGTAGATCGGCGCGAGGGCGGTCCCCCAGTCGATGGTGGCGAGCCAGCCCGCGTTGCAGTGGGTAAGGATCTGGACCGGCCCGCTCCGGCCCTTGCGCTCGAAAGCGTCGCGGAGCAGCGGCTCACCGAAATAGCCGATGCGTTCACAGATCGCCACGTCGGCGTCCGCCAGCTCATTTGCGGTGCGATAGGCCACGGCCTGACGCGCGTCCGGAGCCAGCGGCCGCAGTACCGTCTCCATCTGTTCGAGGGCCCAGCGCAGGTTGACCGCGGTGGGACGCGTGGCGAGCAAGGAGTCCCGCGTTCCCGCAAGCGAGCTGTCGGAGGGGTCTTCGCGCACAGCGAGACAGATACCGTAGGCCGCGGCCACGCCGATCAGCGGCGCGCCGCGGAGCTGCATGCCGCGGATGGCGTGCGCGACTTCGGCGCAGGTGGTGAGCCGCAGCACCTGGAACTCCGACGGCAGCAGGGTCTGATCGATGATTTCCACCGACCAGCCATCGCTGCCGACCCAGAGTGTCCGGTAGGACTTGCCGCGGACCTTCAATGGCCTTCGAACTCCACCAGCGTGAAGACCTTGCGGCCGCGTGACTCGAGCAGCTTGCGGCCGCCCAGGTCCGGGAGGTCAATCACGAAGCAGGTTTCCACCAGCTCACCGCCGAGCTGGTCGACGAGGCGCGCCGCAGCGTCCGCGGTGCCTCCGGTCGCGATCAGATCATCCACCAGCAGGATCCGCTCACCCCAGGTGATCGCATCGGCGTGGACCTCGACGCGATCGGTGCCGTATTCCAGCGCGTAGTCGCAACCCACCGTGGTGTGGGGCAGCTTGCCCTGCTTGCGGATCGGGACGAAGCCGGCGCGCAGCCCATGGGCAATCGCACCGCCGAGAATGAACCCGCGGGCCTCGATACCGGCGACCTTGTCGATCCGGCGGCCGGCGTAGCGCGAGGTGAAAGCAGCGATGGTGGCGCGGAAACCCTCGCGGTCGCCCAACAGCGTCGTGATGTCGCGGAACAAGATGCCGGGCTTGGGGTAGTCCGGAATGCTGCGGACCAGCGCCTTGAAATCGATCACAGGACCCGGCCGGCGACAACGCCCAGCCGCTCCGCGAGCGCGGGGTCGCGCAGGGCCGGAGCGGTCATGACGGCACCCTCGAGCGAGCGGTCGCAGCCCTGGGGACAAACCGCGGGGCGCTCGCGCAGCTTCGGCGCCACCCGGCGCACCAGCTCGCGGGCCGCGACGACGTTCTTCGCCATCACCGCCATGACCTGCTCGACGGTCACCGCCTGGTGGGCCTGGTGCCAGCAGTCGTAGTCGGTCACCATCGCGACGGTGGCATAGCAGAGCTCGGCTTCCCGGGCCAGCTTGGCTTCGGGCATGTTGGTCATGCCGATCACGGAGGCTCCCCAGCTGCGATAGAGCTCGGACTCCGCCCGGGTCGAGAACTGCGGGCCTTCCATGACTACGTAGGTCCCGCCCCGCACGCAGGTCACCCCCGCCTCGCGCGCCGCCGCCGCCGCCGCCGTTCCGATACGAGCGCAGACCGGCTCGGCCATGGAGACGTGGGCGACGAGCCCGGTGCCGAAGAACGTCTTGGTCCGGGCAAACGTACGATCTATGAACTGATCGACGATCACGAAGGTGCCGGGGGCGAGGTCTTCGCGGAGCGAGCCGACCGCGGAGAGCGCCAGGATGTCGGTAACACCGGCCCGCTTGAGCGCGTCTATGTTGGCGCGGAAGTTCACCTCGCCGGGCGGGATCCGGTGACCGCGGCCGTGGCGGGGCAGGAAGACGAGCCGCATCCCGTCGAGCTCCCCGGTGAGCAGGGAATCCGAGGGCTTTCCGAAAGGTCCGATGACCGCTTCCCACTTGGGATTGGCGAGCCATTCGATGTCATAAATTCCGCTTCCGCCGATGATGCCGAGGCAAGTCATGATGCCTCGAAACTATCGCGGCTCAGGTCGCGGTGCCATCTTGCTGTCGGGCTGGCTCACATCGTCCACCGAGGGTTCTATGACACGAGTAAGAGCACTGGGGTCGGCGGGACTCGTTCTGGTGTTGGCAGGCACGGCGCCGGCGGCAATGGCGCAAGACCATCGCGGGGCCGACGCCGCGGTCGCGGTGCGGCTCAGCACGCTGGGGTTCGGCATCGAAGCGGGTAAGTGGCTGGTACCTCACGTGTCCGCTCGGGTCGGGGTGAGCTTCGGCAGTTACAGCAAGGACGGGAAGCAAAACTCCGACATCAGCTACAACATCAAGCTCAAGCTGAAAGCCGTCGAGGCTCTGCTCGACTTGGCGCCGAGCGCCAGGGGCAACTTCCACTTCACGGTGGGACTGCTCACCAACCCCGTCAAGATCACGGGTGAAGGTGTGCCCACCGGTGGCAGCTTCAAAATCAACAACACCAGCTACACTCCGGCCCAGGTCGGGACGCTCACTGCGGAAGCCAAGTTTCCGGGCGCCTCGCCGTATTTCGGGATCGGGTTCGGAACCCCGGCGCGCAAGGGCGGGCGGGTGAAGTTCCTCTTTGACCTCGGCGCGTCGATCGGTAAGGCCAAGCTGCTGCTCAGCGCCAGCGGGGCGGCAAACAACTCACAGCTGGCGGCCGACCTCGAGGCGCAGCGGCAAAAGACCCAGGCCGACCTGGACAAGTATGCGAAAGTCTATCCGGTGCTGTCGTTCGGGTTGGCGTTTCACTTCTAGGATGGACGGAGGACCGTCAACCTAGGCACCCAGCGGCTCCTTCTCGAACTGCCGGCGCAAGCCGGGGTGACTGCGCTTGAGGTAATACCCCATGAACAGCAGCGACAGCGTGTTCGCCCCGAGCACCGACCACCAGGGAAAGAGGTAGCTGGTGGCATTGAACAGGGCATAAATGGCGAACACGAAGAACACCTCGAAGACCACCGCGAGCATCATCAGCCCGAAGCGCGCCAGCGGCGACGACATCGCCAGGTGAACCAGCTGGGTGATCGCGATCCCGAAGAGCACGAAAGCCCCGATGTGCAGCAGCGTGTAGGCGAGCAACGGAGCGGTCTGCACCGGAGTCACGGTGGGGCTGGTACTGCCATAGAGAATCACTTGGCCCAGTACGCTGGGTGTCGAGAGCGGCCTGCCCTGGGCGAAGTCGGTGACCAGGAACCAGACCGCCACCGCTGCCGCCCCGATGGTGCCGGTCACCAGACCTTCACGAAACAGCTCATGACGGTGTCGCGTCATACTCCACCTCCAGCGATTGACCTGCTACAGGGCCGGCGGATGGCCGATATCTGGTAGACGTGAGATCGGGGCACGCCGCCCACTAACGTTCGATCGCCAGGCCCTCCTTGAGCCAGGCGGCAAAGCCCCCGGCCAGATTTGCGACGTGAGGCCGGCCTTTCGCGAGCAGCAGGCTGGCGGCGATGGCGGACCGGCCGCCACCCTGGCAATGCACCGCGACGGGACGATCGTCGGGCAACTCGCCGATGCGATCGGGCAGCTCGGCGAGCGGAATCAGGGTAGCGCCGGGCACGTGGCCAGCCTCCCACTCGCTACGCCCGCGAACGTCGAGGAGCACCAGGCCGTTGCGGCGGGCGGCAAGGTCACCCACTTCGAGCTGCTCGACGCCCTGCAAGGCATGCTCGGCGGCCCAGAGCGGAAGTGCTTCCTGGGCGATGTAGCCTGCGACCCGGTCCAGGCCGATCATGAGCAGCTGGCGGATCGCCGCCTCGAGCGTAGCGCCGTCGCCGTCGAGCAGCAGATACAGCTCGCGGTCATACGGGAGGAGGGAGCCGGCCCAGGTGGTGAAGCTCGTGTTGAAGGGTAGGTTCAGCGTCCCGGGAATGTGTCCCGCGGCGAAGTCCCCGGCGGAACGCAGATCCACGATCACGGCGCCCGACGCGAGCAGGCTTTCCAACCGGTGCTCGGCGATACGCTCGGGCAGAGCCACGCTGCCCAGCACCGGGGGCCCCAGCCGATTGATCCGCTTCATCTCCGCGAAATAGCGGGGCGGCTCGGGCTGCCCATGCAACACCTGACTCACGAAGCTCGCTTCGTCACTCACGCCCAGCGCCCAGTTGAAGCGCCGTTCGTAGCCCACGGTGGACTGCGGGACCGAGCTCATGCCCTTGCCGCAGGCGCTGCCGGCGCCGTGACCCGGCCAGATCTGGAGATGGTCGGGCAAGGTCTTGAACCAGGAGAGGCTCGCGAAGAGCTGGCGCGCGCCCGTTGCCGCGGTGCCTTCCAGGTGCGCGGCCTTCTCGAGCAGGTCGGGCCGTCCGACGTCGTTCACGAACACGAAGTCGCCCGTCGCGATGCCCATCGGCTGGTGGGCAATGGCGGTATCGGTGACCAGAAAGCTCAGATGCTCGGGAGTGTGTCCCGGCGTGTGCACGGCGAGCAGTTCGACGTTGCCGACGCGGATGGTGTCGCGATCCTTGAGCGGCACCACACCCCGATCACCGGCGAAGCCGTACTGCCAGTCGCGGGGACCGCAGGCCGAGACATACATCGTGGCGCCGGTGCGGGCGGCGAGCTCGCGGGTCCCCGAAACGAAATCGGCGTGAATGTGGGTTTCGGTGACCGCGGTGATCGAGAGGCCTTCGTGCTCGGCGGCGGCGATGTACTGGTCGACGAGCCGATTGGGGTCGACGACGACGGCGGTGCCGGTCGCACCGCACCCGATCAGATAGCTCGCCTGGGCGAGGTGCTCGTCGAAGATTCGGGCGAAGATCATCGATAACCTGTCGTCAACGACCGCGGAACAGGACCAGGGCCCCCATCACCAGGATCAGTACGCCGAAACCATGGCGCAGGGAAGCCTGCGACACCCGCCGGACCAGCCGGGCGCCGATCGCGACCCCCACCAGCGCGATCACGGTGAAGAGTCCAATGGCGGGCCAGTCGAGCTGCAGGCTGCCGTGGTAGCGCACGACCCCGGCGACACAACTTACCACGATCAGCAGCAGGGAAGTCCCCACCGCCTGCTTGATGGGCAGGCCGCCGAGCAGCTCCAGCGCAGGCACATAGAGGAAGCCGCCCCCGACTCCCACGAATCCGGTGAGCACCCCGACCAGTCCGCCGATGAGGGTGATCAGGGGAATCGGCTTGCGGGGCGAATGCTCGGCCGGCTTGACCGGACCGAACAGCATGGAGGCGGCGGCGAGCAGCATCACGACGGCGAAGACGGTGAGCTGCAGCCGGGCGCTGGCGCGCAAGCCCAGCTCGGCCCCGAGCAGGGCGCCGACGATGGCGGGCGGGCCGAAGGCCAGCGCGGTGCGGATATTGACGGTCCCGGCGCGCCAGTGGGCGAGCGCCCCTAACCCGCTGGTGAAGCCCACCACCACCAGGCTCATCGGCACCGCGGCCTTGACCGGGAACTGCATGATGTAGTGCAGCACCGGGATGGTGAGAATCGAGCCGCCCCCGCCGAGCAGCCCGAGGGAGAGGCCGATGAAAAGGGCGAGCGGGTAGCCGAGCTGGGGAGGAATCACCGCGCCGCGGATGCGGCGCGGGGGGGCGCGGTACGATCGAGCAGCTCGGCCAGCGTGCGCATGTCGAAGGGTTTCTGGACGATCGGCCGCTGCAGTCGCTTGATGAACTCGGCGAT
>CAYNNS010000166.1:0-7132 GCA_964398345.1 uncultured Gemmatimonas sp.
GCGCTGGCTCTGGCCAGCCTGCCGCTCTATCTGCGCTCCTTCGATTGGACCGCGGCACTGATCCAGGCCACCGCGCGCACCGGAGCGGGGTACGTCGCCTTTACCATCGCCCGCTACCTGATCTGCCTCGCCATCATGCTGCCCGCGACCTTCTGCGCCGGCATGACGCTCCCGCTGCTCACCCGCATGCTGCTGGTCGATGGCGGGGGGGAGGGGGCGATCGGCGCGGTGTACTCGGCCAACACGCTGGGTTCCATCCTCGGGGCGGCCGCCACCGGACTGCTGCTGCTGCCGGCGCTCGGACTGCGCGGGGCGCTGGTGGCCGGCGGCGCCCTCGACATGCTGCTGGGGCTGCTGGCCGTACGCGGGTTAGGCCGCGCAGGACGGCCGGCGCGGCGCCTGGCGCTCGCGGGCGCGGGAGGACTCGTCCTGCTGATCGGGTTGGCGTTGTTCGCGCTGCCCTGGAACCAGAGTCTGCTCTCGAGCGGCGTGTTCCGCGTCGGACGGGTGATCGATGACGCCCAGCGGGAGATCCTCTACCACGCCGACGGTCGCACCGCGACCGTGCACGTGACCCGCTTCCGCAGCAACGGCATCCGGATCCTCGCCACCAACGGCAAGCCCGACGGCTCGCTGAGCCCGACCTGGTTCGAGCGCTGCGATACCATCGCGCCGCGCCGCGCCTTCGCCAGCGACGACGGGACCCAGGCGATGCTCGCGCTGCTGCTGCTCGCGCACGCACCCGCTGCGCAGCGCGGCGCCGTGATCGGCCACGGCACCGGGATGTCGTCGCACTTCCTGCTAGGCAGTCCGCAGCTGGAACACCTGACGACCATCGAGATCGAGCCGGCGATGGTGGCGGGTTCGCGGGTTTTCTACCCGGCCAACCGCCGGGTGTTCGACGACCCCCGTTCCCGGATCGAGATCAACGATGCCAAGGCGTTCTTCACGGCAACCAATGCGCGCTTCGACCTGATTCTCTCGGAGCCGTCGAATCCCTGGGTCAGCGGGGTGAGCGGGCTCTTCACCACCGAGTTCTACGCGCGCCTGCGCCGCTTCCTCGCCCCCGGCGGCGTCTTCGGGCAGTGGCTGCACACCTACGAGCTCTCGGATGGCCTGGTCCTGAGCGTGCTCGCGGCGCTGCACCAGAACTTCACCGACTACCGCGTCTTCGCGATCAACGGCGGCGATCTGCTGGTCGTCGCGTCGGCCGACGGCCGCTTGCGACGCCCCGACTGGTCGGTCGCCCAGCTGCCCCTGGTGCGGCAGGACCTCTGCCGCTTCCTGCCCATGACCGCTGCCGCGCTGGAGCGCACCGTCGTCCTCGACCGAGCCGCGCTGGCCCCGCTGCTCGCGCGCGGCTGGGTCGCCAACTCGGATTTCTACCCGGTGCTCGATCTCGGCGCCGAATCGGCGCGCTTCCTGCAGCAATCCGCGATCGGCGTCGCCAGCCTCGGCAGCGGCCTGCTGGATTACGTCCGCGATTCCGCGCTGCAGGTCCGCGACTTCGACACGGCGGCGACGAGCGTGTTGCTGCCGTCCCCGCGGGTCAAGGGGATGCTGCTGGCCGCGCAATTGCGCGAGCCGCTGTCCGATGCCGGATGGAGCGACGCCCTTGGGGCCTCGGAGAGGTACTTGCAGCGGGTCTGGCTCCGGCAAACCGCGGGCGACGGCAGCGGCACGAATTGGCGCGGCTGGACCACCGACTTCTGGACCGTGCGCCGCGGAGTGCAGGGTGGCGCGGCGCCGTTCGACAGCGCCTTCTTCGGCGCGGCCCGTGGGTTCGTGGCCCGCGCCAGGGCGCCGGAGCCGGTGCGCGACGCCGTGGAATTCGGCGCGGCGCTCGCGCTGCGTGATTTCACCGGGGCGGCCGACCCGGCCGCCGGTCTGCTGCGCGAAGCCGGCGCCGGGCGCTTCTGGATTCCGCCGGACGATCTGCTCGACGGCGGCGTACGCGCCTTGCTCGCCGCGGGCCGCCCCGACGAGGCAAGGGCCGCGTACGATCTGGTGCGGCGCTACTCCTCGCGGGTGACCGGTGACCTGCGCCTGCTGCTGCTCAACTCGTACATCGAAAGCGCCCGGGAGTCCGTTCACTGAGCTTCCCGCGGGAGGGGTGATGGAAATCCCCAAGCTGTCGGTTATCGTGCCCGTCTACAACGAGAGCAACACGCTCGGGGCGATCGTCGAGAAGCTGCGCGCCGTGCCGTTGCCGATGGAAATCATCGCGGTCAACGACTGCTCCAAGGACGGCAGCGCGGAGATCCTCGACCAGCTCAAGAGCGCCGGCGCGATCGACGTCGTGGTCCATCACGCGGTCAACCGCGGCAAGGGCGCCGCGCTGCGCAGCGGGATCGAGCACGCTTCGGGCGAGGTGATCGTGGTGCAGGACGCGGACCTCGAATACGACCCGGACGCATTCGGGACCTTGATCGGGCCGATCATGCAGGGCAAGGCCGACGCGGTCTTTGGCTCCCGCTTCCTCGGCGGCGGCGGGCGGGTGCTCTACTACTGGCACTCGGTGGGGAACAGACTCCTCACGCTGCTCTCCAACATGCTGACCGACATCAACCTGACCGACATGGAGACCTGCTACAAGATGGTCCGGGCGCCGCTGCTGAAGTCGCTGATCCTGACCAGCGACCGCTTCGGCTTCGAGCCCGAGGTTACCGCGCGGCTCGCCCAGGCGCGGGCCCGGATCTGGGAGCTGCCGATCACCTACAACGGCCGCACCTACGCGGAAGGGAAAAAGATCGGCTGGAAAGACGGCCTCGCCGCGTTCTGGCACATCCTGAAGTTCAATCTGTTCCCGCCGCGCCGGCGCCCTCCGCCCGGACCCTAAGTGGCGTCGCGCCTCGACCGGCTGATCGCTGGCACGGCGGCGCTGCTGGTGGCGGGCTTCGGTCTGCTGCCGCTGGCCAACTGGATCCCCGGCGGCCTCGAGGTTCCCTGGTACGGCGCCGTGTTCGCCGACCTGGCCAACGGTGCGCTGATCGCGCTGGGGGCCGGGGTCGTGCTGGCGATCCTGTTGCGGCAGCGCACGCCGTCCCTAACCCGCTGGCGGCTGTCCGGCCGTAGCCCCCTCCTGCTCGCGCTGCTCGCGCTCGGCCTCTACGCCCTGGTGGCGCAGCTCGTCTTCAGCGGGCGCCCGCTTCTCATCGATGAGATCGTCGAGGTCTTCCAGGCCAGGATCCTGACGGCGGGGCACCTCACGCTCCCGGCGGCACCGCACCAGGAATTCTTCAGCAGCTTCCACGTCGTGGAGCAGGCCGGCCGCATCTACGGCCAGTTTCCGATGGGCGGGCCCGCCATGCTCGCGCTCGGCACGCTGCTCCACGCCGAGTGGCTGGTGGGTCCGGGGTTCGCTGCGCTTGCGGTGCTGCTCTACGCGGCGCTGCTGCGTCGCATCGAGCCGCGGCCCGGCGTGGAGCTCGGCGCGGCGCTGCTCTTTGCCCTGGCGCCGTTTGCGGTGTTCATGTCGGGCTCGCACATGAATCACGTGACGACGCTCACCTGGTTGGTGCTCGCGCTCTGGGCGCTGGCGCGGGCCACCAGTGAAGCGGCCCGCTGGAGCGACGGTCTGCTGGTCGGGCTCGGTTTCGGGGTCGCGGCCACCATCCGTCCGGTCGATGCGCTCGCCTTTGCGCTGCCCGCCGGAGTCTGGCTGCTGGCTCGCGCTGTCCGCCGCCGCGAGCTCGGGGTGCTGCTCGCGTCCGGCCTCGGCGTCCTGGTCCCGGTCCTGGTGCTGTGCTGGGTGAACCTGCGGACCACGGGCTCCGCCACGACCTTCGGCTACACCGTGCTCTGGGGCCGCGCGCACGATCTCGGCTTCCACGCCACGCCCTGGGGGCCGCTGCACACGCCGGCCCGCGGCCTGGAGCTCGTCAACCTCTATTTCCTGCGGCTGCAGAGCTACTTCCTCGAGGCCGCCGGCCCCTCGCTGCTCCCCGCGACCGCCGCGCTCGCGCTGGCCCGCCGGTTGAGCCCGTTCGACCGCTACATGCTGGCGGCGAGCGGGCTGCTGGTCGCGGGTTACCTCGCCTACTGGCACGACGGCTTCTACCTGGGGCCCCGGTTCATGTATCCGCTGTTGCCGGCCCTGGCGCTCTGGACCGCCCGGCTGCCCGCGCTGCTGCGCGAGCGGGTCGCCCGGGGCTTCGTCCCCCGCGCGGTGGGCTGGGCGCTGGCGGTCGGGCTCGGCCTGGGGCTGGTCAGCGCGCTGCCGATCCGGGTGCACCAGTACCGCAGCGGGTTACTCTCGCTGCGCTGGAACGCCGAGCGGGCCGCGCGCGAGGCCGGCATCCGGGACGCCCTGGTCCTGGTGCGGGAAAGCTGGGGCGCGGAGCTGGTGGCGCGGATGTGGGCGCTGGGAGTCTCGAGGCCCGACGCCGATGCCCTCTACCGCGCCGCGGATCCCTGCCGCCTGGAGCTCGCCCTGAGTGCGCTGGAGGAGCGCGGGCTCCGGAGCGCCGCGGTGGTCGGGGCGCTCGCGCCGCTCCGGGGTGACTCGGTCCACCTGGTCAACGCCGAAGCCGTCACGGGCGACCCCTCGCTCCGGCTCACCCCCAACGTGCGCTATCCGCCGCGGTGCCTCGCCAAGATCGCGGCCAACCGGAGCGGCTTCACGCTCTATCCGCCGCTGCTGCTTGCCCGTGGGGGCAATGTCTACGCGCGGGACCTGGGTGCCCGGGACAGCGTGCTGCTCCGGGACTACCCGGGCCGGCCGGTCTATCTGCTCAAGCCGCTGAGTGGAGCGGTGGGCGCTGATCCGGTGTTCTCGCGCCTGGCGCCCGACTCGCTGCTCGTCGCCTGGCGCTCGGCGCGTTAGGACAGCAGTCGGCGCAACGCGAGCAGTTGGCGGAGGTTGGCGAGGGCTGTCGCGGCGTTGGTCACCTTCGAGTGTCCCGCGAGGCGAGGCCGGTAGGCCGTCGGCCGGGAAAGCACCCGGTGGTTTGCCCGCGAGACTTTCAGCACCATTTCCATGATGATCCCCCAGCCCCGCCCTTGCGAGAGCAGGGGAATGCGCTCCAGCACCTCACGCCGCAGCATGAACACACCCTGAAAGCGTGGGATTCTCCCCAGCAGGACCCGGTAGAGCCCTCGCTCGAGGGCCGACAGGAGGGTCGCGACCGGCGTCCCCTTGCGCTGGCGCAGATAACCGAGCACCAGATCGTTTGACCCGGCACTCTCGAAGAACTCGGGCAGGATGGAGGCGGGGAACTGGCCATCCGCCGGGAAGAAGCTCACCAAGCGCCCCCGCGCAGCGGTCAATCCGGTCCTATATACTTCGCCGAGGCCGAGATTGGCCGGATGGTGCAGGACTCTGACCCCGGTGCGCTCCCTGGCAAGCTGATCGGCCAGCGCGCCGGTTCCGTCGTTGCTCCCGTCGTCGATGATCAACAGTTCGGTGACTGGGTGGCCGTTGAGGCCGGCGAGACTGCTCAGAATCTCGTCCGCCACGGCGGGGAGACTGTCGGCCTCGTTGTAGGCCATGAGGACCACGGTCAGCTCGGGAGCGCCGGCAGCCAGCGGAGCGTTCGAGATCGCGGGAACTCCGTTCGAGATGATCGGGTGGATCGTGCACTAAGATAAGGACTCCGAAAGGACTCGATGGATTCCCCGCCATCTCGTCGCAATCTCGGGTGGCTTGCCCTCGCCATCGGCTTCCTCCTTGCGTTTTGGCTCTACCAGCCCTGGCAGGCCCGCTCGTTCGATGTGCTCGATTTTTCTGAATTCCTCCCCTTGCTCAATGCCTCGCACAGTCTGCTGGGCCGGTTCGCGTCGCTATTGCACTATTACGCCGACGCGCATGGCCGCCTGAACCTGCTGGGCTACGCCTCGATCGCCGCCAAGTGGACCTGGCTCGGACCCCACCCGCTGCTGTGGCAGTTGCTGCGCGCGGGGGAGCTGATCGGGATCGGGTGTCTGGTCTTCGTGCTGTTGCGACGTCTAGCCGCCAGCACCTGGGGAGCAGCCCTGGGGAGTCTCGTCTTCTTTTTTTCGTATTCCGCGGCACTGCCCTGGGTCCGGCTGACGATGGGCGAGCCGCTCGGTCTGGGCTTCGCCCTCGGCGCGGCACTGTTGGCCACTCGACTTTCCGGATCACGAGAGCAGGTCGTGCCGCTGGGCCTGGGGGCCGGACTGCTGCTCGCCGCGGCGATTCTCACCAAGGAAATGTTGGCCCTCTGGGTTCCGGTCGTGCTCTGGATTGCTTTCTCCCGCGGGCCCGATGGGAAGCTCGGCGCGGCGCGGCGCGGCCGACCGGAGCTGCAATACGCCTTGTGCGTGGTCGGGCTCGCCCTGGCCGCCGCGCTGCCGGTTCTTTACGTCGCCCGGCACGGACAGCAGGCGGGGTACGCCGCCACCTACGGCGCGGCGCCCCTGACGCCCGCGCGTTTCCTCGAGATCTTCCAGCGCCAGCTCCTCCCCTGGCCGATTACGGGACGCAGCGACGGGACCGTGATGTTGCTCGCCACCCTGCTGTTCGTGGGAGTCGTCATGGCGGGACTGCGAGCCGGACTGCGGCAGCCCGGCACGCGGCCTCAGGTACTGCGGGTTATTGGTCTCGGGCTGGGGTTGCCGGCCCTGGGAGCGTTGCTGTACCTCCCCTGGCCCGTCTACAACCCGTTCTATGGTTATCCCTTTCTCTTTGGCGGCGCGCTGCTGCTGGCGACCGCGGTCAGCGGACTCGAGGCGGCGGGCCTAAGGGTCAAGCGGGTGACGATCGCGGCGACGCTGGCAACGCTGGGATTGGTGGCGCCGCAGGCGGTGCACCTCGCCGGTGCCGCGCTGGCTCAGCAGCGCGTCATGACCGCAACCGCTCGCGCTCTGGGGCAGCTTCGGGGTACCGATCGCATCGCAGTCGCCGTCGCCCAGCTGCCCGCTCAGGCCTGGCAGGGCATCGGCCCCAGCTTGGCGAGATACGCGATCGCGACGACGCCGGGACTGGCGCTGCCTCCGATTCAGGACGTGCTCTGCTCCGATGCCGCGAAGCTCCTGAACGAGGGGCATCGCGTGGGCCTGGTCACCCTTTCAACGCATTGTGGCTTTCTGCCGGCGCCGACGCTTGCCAACCACAGGGCCTACTCCTTCTTGCGCTGTGGAAAGAGCTGTAGTTGTGTTGTATGCAACCAAG
>CAYNNS010000167.1:0-7094 GCA_964398345.1 uncultured Gemmatimonas sp.
GCGGACCACCGGGGGGCGGGGGTGGGCGAGATGAACCCGGACTTGGGGTGTGCGGCGGCTGTGGAGCTCACAGCGGACCAGCTCGCAGACGGCGAAGCGGGCGACGACGTGACCATCGGTCCGGGCGGCGCGGCCATCGGCCCGCACGATCATCCGCTTGCGATCGGTCGGACTGCGGCCGATCGCCGCCTCGATCACCGCCGGCGCCTCGCTGAAATGACCCCAGGCGAGCGCGGCATAGGCGCGCTGGATCTGCCGGGCCGCGAGCGCGCTGCCAAGCTTCCGGTGGGCGAGGTCGGTCTTGGCGATGAGCATGAGGCCGCTGGTGTCGCGATCGAGACGGTGCACGATGCCCGGTCGCCCGGCGGCACCGCTCGAGAGCGTGGTCCCGCGCGCGAGCAGCGCGTGGACCAGCGTGTCATCCCAGTGTCCGGGAGCGGGATGCACCACGAGCCCGGCGGGCTTGTCGATCACCGCGAGGGCGTCGTCCTCGTAGACGATCGCGAGAGGGAGCTGGGAGGAGGGAGGAGGGAGGAGCTGCCGAAGGGCTGGCTCAGCGGGAAGCTCCACCTCCACCAGTTCTTTGCGGACCAGGAGGCGCGACGCGCGCGCGACGCGGCCGTTAACCCGCACTCCCCCGGCCGCGACGATGCGTGCGGCCTGGGTGCGGGAGAATCCGAGCTGATCGGCGAGAAAGCGGTCGAGGCGGTCGGTCGCGGCCGTGGCAACCGAGAACGCGATCGCGGGCAGGGTCAGGGGGACGGCGCGGCCTCGGCCCGGCTGCGGCGGGCGTCCTCGAGCCAGAGCGACACCGCGAGCACGATCGCCCCGCCGCTCACCGCGGCATCGGCGACGTTGAACGTGGGCCAGCGATGGCTGCCGATGCCGACGTCGATGAAGTCCACGACGCCCTGCGCGCCCCGCAGCCGGTCGAGCAGATTACCCGCCGCTCCGCCCGCCACCAGGCCGCAGGCGAGGTGCCGCAGCGCGTCGCCGGGCCGGCTGTGTCGGGAGAGCCGGTAGAGCAGCAGGATCGCGACGAGGGCGATCGCCAGGAAGATCCAGCGTGACCACGGCCCCAGATCCAGCCCGAACGCGGCGCCCTGGTTGTACACCAGCCGGAGCTGGACCACGTCGCCCAGCACCGTCACCGGCGGCACCGGCAGCAGGACGCGCTCGACGATCTGCTTCGCGATGATGTCGCCGACCAGCACCGTCAGCGCCACGACCCAGAAGAGCCGGCGGGCCTCAGCGGCGCTTTTCATCCTCTTCCTTCTCCTTGCAGGTGATGCAGAGCCGGGCATGGGGCAGCGCGTCGAGCCGCTCGAACGAGATCTCCTGTCCGCACTGGTGACACTTGCCGAAGCTGTCCGGCTCGCCGTAGAGCCGGCGCAGCGCCTGGTTCACGTGCCAGAGATAGCGGCCCTCCTGGGACGCGAAGAGGAACTGTTTCTCCCGCTCCATGGTGTCGGTCCCCTGGTCCGCCATGTGGAACGAGTAGGACGAGAGGTCGCCGTCGGAGGACTGCAGCGTGTTATTGAACGACTCGTCGTAGTACCCGAGCTCTTTCATCACGCGGGCGCGTTCGTCGATCAGGCGCTGCTCGAGATGTTGCAGCTGCTTCTTGTTCATGAGCATTCCTTGGTAAACAACCCCTTCACGGTGTCGGCGCCGGATGGCGGCGAACCGCAATGGTGACCTGGTGGCCGTCGATGTCCAGCGTTTCTTCCCGGTCGGCGGCGGACGGTCGCTCGCCGAGGTGGAGGGCGCGCGCGAGCGTCTCGCTCGCGATGAGATCGGCGTGGACGCGAGCCGCATCGAGAATCTCCGCCGGGCCGGCGATCCAGAGCGCGATACGCGTGGTATGGGTGTAGCCGGCGTCCTTGCGGAGCCGCTGCACCCGGTTGATCAGCTCGCGGGCGAGCCCCTCGCGGCGGAGCTCGTCGCTGAGCGTCGGATCGAGCGCGGCCACGAAGCTCCCGCTGCTCTGGACCAGCCAGTCGCTGGCGACTTCACGCTGCACCGTGACGTGCGCCGGGGCGAATTCGAACGCGGTACCGTTCACCTGATGGGTGACGCTCGCGCCGCTCTCGAGCAGCCGCAGCTGCTCCGCGGAAAGACTCCCCGCCGCCGCGGCCGCCCGCGGCGTCTCCTTGCCGAAGACCTTGCCCAGCTCGCGGAAATTGGGCTTGCCCTTGAGCCGGACCAGCTCGGCATCCGACGCCACGACTTCGACGCTGCGCACGTTCACCTCTTCGGCGAGCACCGGCAGCATCGCGCGAAAGCGCCCACCGTCGGCGGAGGCGGGCAGCGCCACGCGCATCCGGGCGAGCGGCTGTCGCACCCGCAGATTGCGGGCTTCGCGCGCCGCGCGTCCGAGCGAGGCCAGCTTCCGGACGGACGCGACCGCCTCCTCCAGCTCGAGATCGCGGGGCCCCGCGTCGCTGGGGAACTCCGTGAGGTGTACCGAGGTCCCGGTGAGTGCGCGGTGCAGCCAGTCGCTGCTGAAGGGGGCCGCGGGCGCCAGCAGGCGCGCCACCGTGAGCAGCGCCTGGAAGAGCATCCCCACCGCCACCGGCTCGGCCTCGTGATCCGGCGCCCAGAAGCGCGCCCGGCTGCGCCGAATCCACCAGAGCGAGAGATCCTCCACCACGAAATCCATGATCGCGCGGACCCCGGCGGTGGGATCGTAGCCCTCCCAGGCCTGATTCACCGCGGTGACCGTCGCGCTCAACCGGCTCTGCAGCCAGCGATCGAGCGGCGCGCTCGGCGCCGGCGGCTCGCTGGCCCCAGCGGGGGCGTACCACTGGAGGAAGGTGTACGCGCTCTTGAGCGTGACGAGGAAGCTGCCGGCTCCCTCGGCGATCGCGGCGCGATCGAAGCGCTTCGGCTTCCAGACATCGCTCGAGCCGAGAAAATACAGCCGGGTCGCATCGGCGCCGTACTCGCGGATCACCTCCCAGGGTTCCACGATGTTGCCGCGGCTCTTGGACATTTTCTGGCCCGCTGGATCCAGCACCTGCTCATTGACCACGACGTTGCGGTAGGGAGCGCGCTCGAACACCGTCGCGCCGATCGCGAGCAGTGAGTAGAACCAGCCCCGGGTCTGATCCACGCCCTCGCAAATGAAATCGGCGGGGTAATGCCGCGCGAAGTCGTCCTGACCCTCGAAGGGGTAGTGCCATTGGGCCGACTGCATGGCCCCGGAGTCGAACCAGGTGTCGATGACTTCGGGCACCCGCCGCATGGTCCCGCCACCCGGAGCGGGCCAGGTCAGCGTGTCGATGCCGGGCTTGTGGGAATCGAAGTCGGCCGGGAGCGCGCGGCCCACGCGGGCGCTCAGCTCTTCATAGCTGCCGATCACCTCCAGCACGGAGGGGTCGGCATCCGACACCCAGATCGGAAGCGGCGTCCCCCAATAGCGGTCGCGTGAAAGGGCCCAGTCGACGTTGTTGGCGAGCCAGTCGCCGAAGCGCCCGCTGCCCATTTCAGGCGGATGCCAGTGGACCGAGGCATTGAGGTCGAGCAGGCGCTGCTTGATCGCCGAGGTACGCCCGAACCAGGAGACGCGGGCGTAAATGATGAGCTTGCGGCCGCAGCGCCAGCAGTGCGGGTAATCGTGGAGATACTGCTCGGTGCGCAGCAGCCTGCCGTCCTGTTTGAGCCGCGCGATGAGCAGGTCGATGGTCTCCTCGGCCGTGACGAGCTTGCCCTCGAGCTCGGGCCAGCTGGTACCGTTGAACGTGCCGTCGGCCGCCACCGGCCGGACCAGAGCCAGGCCGTGCTGCTGCCCCATCGCGTAGTCGTCCGCCCCGAACGCCGGCGTGAGATGGACGAGGCCGGTACCTTCCGCGGCGCTCACGAAATCGCCGGTCACGACCACCTGGCTGAGCTTGTCACCCGGGAGGGCGACCACGTCCATCGGCCGCTGGTAGCGGAGCCCGGCGAGCTGGCTGCCCAGCACCGGCGTCCCGGCCGGCTCCAAACGCTCGGCGCCGAGGATTTCCGCCAGCTTCTCGGCACGGGACTCCGCAACGACGAAGCTCCGCGCCGGATCCTTGGGGTCGCGAAAGGTCCCGTAGCGCAGATCGGGGTGCACCGCCACGCCAACGTTCGACGGCAGGGTCCAGGGAGCGGTGGTCCAGATCACCAGTTCACGACCGCTGCCGTCTGTGAGGGGAAAGGTGACGTAGACCGACTTGTCACGGATCGGTTCGTAGCCCTGCGCCAGCTCGTGGCTCGAGAGCACGGTCCCGCAGCGCGGGCAATACGGCAGCACGCGGTGCCCCTGCACCAGGAGCTGCTTCAGGTGCAGCTGCTTGAGCAGCCACCAGACGGATTCGATGTATTCCGGCGTACAGGTCACGTACGGATTGGCGTAATCGAGCCAATAGCCGATCCGATCGGAGAGCTGTTCCCAGTCCTGCTGGTACTTGAAGACGCTTTCCCGGCAGAGCCGGTTGAACTCGGCGACGCCGTAGGCCTCGATCTGCTTCTTGCCGGAGAGTGAAAGGGATTTCTCGACCTCGATCTCCACCGGCAGTCCATGGGTATCCCAGCCGGCGATCCGGGTGACCGAGCGTCCCTGCATCACGCGGAAACGACAGAAGAGATCCTTGATGGTGCGCGAGAACACGTGGTGGATGCCGGGGCGGCCGTTGGCCGTCGGAGGACCTTCAAAGAAGACGAAGGGCGTGCCGCCCCGCCGCGCGTCCTGCACCCGCGCGAACAGGGACTCGGTCTTCCAGAGCGCGAGCAGCTCGCGCTCCAGAGTATCCGGCCCCTGCTCCGGCCAGGCGGGAAAGCGCGCGCTCGCGGTCATTTCTGCCGCTGATACGCCTGTTCGGCCGCCTGGTCGGAGGCGGCCATGCTCTCGGTGCTCAGCGCCTCGACTTCGTGCAGCTGGCGTTCCAGCATCTGCCGGAAGCCGGCGAGGTAGCCCATGAACTGGCGGCGCACCATCTCGTTGCCCTGGAGCAGGCGCTGCTCCTCGGTGCGGGCGTGCTGCAGCATCCGCTCGACTTCCATGCGCGCCTGCAGCAGGAGCTTTTCGCCTTCGGCCTGGGCCTCGCGCAGGGAAACGTCCCGCTCGCGATCGGCCTGGGCCTGGGCCTCGCTGCGGAGCTGCTGGGCCGAGACCAGCGCGTCGTTCATGGCCCGCTCGCGGTCGCGGTAGGCGCGCAGCTGCTCGCTCATCCCCTTGACCCGCTCGTCGAGCTGCACCCGTTCCCGCACCAGGCGGTCGATCTCCTCCGCCATGCGCTGCTTGAACTCGTCGACCTGGTTCGTGTCGTAGCCCCGCAGCGTCCGCTGGAATTCCTGGGCGCGGACGTCGTGTGAGGTGAGCTTGAACGCGTCGTCGGTCATTGTGGGCGTTCTCCGAACAGCAGGGTTCCCAGCCGGACGAGGGTCGCGCCCTCTTCCACGGCGATGGGAAAATCGCCGGACATTCCCATGGAAAGCTCGGGCAGTGCATAACCCGCGCGCCGCAGCGCATCGCGCAGGCCACGCAGCCGGCCGAACGCCGCGCGCTGCACCCGCTCGTCGTCGCTCAGCGCGGCGAGGGTCATGAGCCCCCGCACCTCCAGCGTGCGCAGGCCGGCGAGGCCGGCGAGCAGCCCCGGCAGCGCCTCCGGCTCCACGCCGCCCTTGGCCGGCTCGCCCGAGCAATTCACTTCCACCAGCACCGGCTGCGGCGGCCCTCCGGCGGCGCCGATCCGCCGGTCGAGCTCCTCGGCGAGCGACGTCCGATCGACCGAATGAATCAGGGCGAAGCGGCCGACGACCTGGCGGACCTTGTTGCGCTGCAACGACCCGATCAAGTGCCAGCGGAGCGACAGCCCCGCGAGCGCGTCTTGCTTGCCGAGCGCTTCTTGAACCCGGTTTTCGCCGATGTCTTCGAGTCCGGCGGCCAGCGCCGCCCGCACCGCTTCGGGACCGTGCGACTTGGTCACCGCCACGATGCGCACCGGATGCGTCCACCCCGCCCGCGCCTGGTGCCACCGGATCCGGTCCCGCGCCTCTGCCAGTCGTCCCGCCAGGCCCGGGAAATCCATAACCAATAAAATTACCAGAGTGGCTCCCCGGAATGAAGGGAGCGGGGTGGGAGCGCTTGCGGGTTAGCTAGGGACGGCCGGGAGCGCTGTCGAACACGGCGCGCAGCGCGGGATTCCCCGAGAGCAGGGCCGCGCGGGCGATGTCGCGGTGCATCCGGGCGCTGTCGCCCCGGGCCTGCATCGCGAAGGCGAGCTGGGTATAGGGCAGCCCCAGCGTACTCGCGATGCCCTTCGCCGTGGTCTCGAGCTCCCGGTGCGGGCCCTCGAGCAACCGGGCGTAGCGGTAGGTCTCGTTGAGCAGCCGTTCGGTCGCCGCAATATCGAGCGGCGCCCCCATGAGGCGGCGGAAATCGTAGCCCGGATTGGTGGTATCGACCGGCGCCGCCTCGAGCAGGACGGCCAGCCCGCGCTGCACCAGAAAGGCATCGAGCCCGTAGGTCGTACCGGTCGCGGTCAGACCCCACGCGATCGGGCGGCGTCCGAAATTCTGCTGGATCACCCGGAGCGCGAGGAAGTCCTTGCCATAGAGCGGGCTCCTCGCCTTGAGCGTGGTCCGGTACGGCCCGATCGCCAGCGTGACATCCTGGGGCAGCACCTGCGGCACGGCGGCATCGATGTCGGCGTCGGTCATGCTGTGCAGCGGCCAGGTGGGCCGCACCGGGTGCAGGCCCCGCCATTGCGCCGGTGCCTTGTCCTCCTCAAACGGCCGCACCGGATTGTCGCGCAGCTGACGCATGTACCAGTCGGTTTCCGCCAGCGCGAGGCAGACCACGGTCACATCCTTCCGGATGCCCGCGACTTCCTGCGCCCACCAGAGCGGAAAGGTGTCGTTGTCGCCGTAGGTGAAGAGGATTCCGTACGGCGGCACCGAGTTGAGCAAGTCGTAGGCGAAGTCACCCGGGAGCCGGGCATCAGGGCCGTGCTGGCGGTCGGCCTCGCGGAAGTTGAGGGCGAAGGGGATCAGTCCGGCCAGGAAAACCGCGTAGGGCAGTGCGGCAGTGCGGCGGTGCGGCGGAGGCGTGGCAGCCGAGAGTCTTT
>CAYNNS010000168.1:0-7027 GCA_964398345.1 uncultured Gemmatimonas sp.
CTGGTCGGCGCGGTGGGACTGACCTCCCACGTGCTATTGCGGCTGCTGCGGGGCGGCAGAATCAAGGGCAGGGCCGGTGCGCCGGTCGGCCTCGTCGTGCTGCTGATCTGGATCATTACGCTCATCCTGGCGCCGATCGCCTCAGCCATCCTCTCCATGGCGGTGAGCCGCAAGCGCGAATATCTCGCCGACGCCACCGGCGCGCAGCTCACCCGTAACCCGCTGGCCCTCGCCGAGGCGCTGCAGAAGGTCGATGCGGCACCCGACGCCACCCGGTCGATCATCCGGGGTGCCGGCCACCTGTGCATCGTCGACCCCGGCGAACGCCGGCTTTCGGAGCACGCGGGATTGTTCGGGGATTTGTTCGCGTCCCACCCGCCGATCCGGCTGCGGGTGGCCCGGCTGCGCGGTATGAGTTACCTCAGGCCGGGGGCAGCCGAAGGAGGAGCCGCCTAGACTCTGCGGTCGTCGAGGAAAACCAGCGCTTCCCGGCGCGTCACGACCGCCTGCAAGGCGCGGTGCACGGCGGGATCGAGGACCGTCCCTACCAGATCCCGCAGCCGCGCGACCGCCATCTCGGGCAGCATTTTTTCCTGATAGGGCCGCGAAGTAGTCAGCGCGTCGTAGATCTCGACGGCACCGATGATCCGCGCGCCGACCGGGATGGCTTCGCCCCCCAGTCCGTCGGGATAGCCCTTGCCGTCCCAGCGCTCGTGGTGGCTGCGCACAAACTGGATGACGGGGCCCAGATGGGCGAGCGGGGCCAGAATCTCGGACCCGATCACCGGATGCCGCTTGACGTGCTCGAACTCTTCGTCGGTCAGTGGGCCCTGCTTGCCAAGGATCTCCTCGCGAATTCCGATTTTGCCGATGTCGTGGAGCCGGCCCGCGGTGCGGACCAGCTCGACCTGATCGTCCGGAAGTCCCATCTCCGAAGCCACCATGGCGGCGGAGTCCGCGACCCGGGCGCTGTGGCCTCTCAGGTAAGGGTCTTTGGCTTCGAGCGCGTTCACCAGGGTTTCCAGGGTCGCGACGGAGATCCGCTCGAGGTTGGCGCGCTCGATCCGCAGCTCCGCAGTGCGCACCCCGACTTCTTCCTTGAGCGAGTGATCGAGGTTGGCCTTCGCCATTTCCTCGCGGCGCTTGCGGAGCGCCCGCTCGATCGCCGCGCCGAGATCGGTGAGGTCGACGGGCTTGGTCAGGTACTCCATCGCCCCGTGTTGCAGGCAGAGCGTGGCACTCGCCGCATCGTTCACGGCCGTCAACATCACAATGGCGATACCGGGGTCGATGTCGAGGAGCTGCGGGACCAGGTCGACGCCGCTCATGTCCGGGAGCCGAACGTCGAGCAGGAGTCCCGAGAGCTTGTGCCTGCGCAGCGACTGCAGAGCCTCCGCGGCGTTGGCGGCCGTCAGGACTTCGTAGCCTTTGCCTGTGAGGAATCGCTGCAGCGCGCTCCGGACCGCGGCCTCGTCGTCAACGATCAGGAGGATGGCGGACGCGGTGGGCATGGGCAGAATATGGGGTCTCTACCCGACGAACTCCACCTGGACCCGGTGCGGGATGACTCCGGCCTGGTAGCCCCGGTCCAGCAGGAGTTGCACCGCCTGCCTTCCCCGGGGACCATAGTCCACCGTCCATTGATTCACATACATGCCCACGAAACGGTCGGTGGCCTCGTCGGAGATCCCGCGGTTGAAGCGGCTCGCGTGGGCCAGGGCGGGCGTCCGATGGTGCAAGGCGTACTCGATGCTGGCCCTCAGGTCCCGAGCAACTTGCGCGATGACCGCGCCACCCAGGTCCCGCCGGACGACGTTGCCGCCCAGCGGCAGGGGCAGTCCGGTTTCCTCGAGCCACCAGGACCCGAGGTCCTGCCACAGCTCGAAGCCGTCGGCCGCATAGGTCAGCTGGCCCTCATGGATGACCAGTGCGGCGTCGGCCGAGCCGCGCTTGACGGCGGTCCCGACCTCATCGAACGGCACGACGATTGGCTCGACGTCAGGCTGGTACAGTTTCAGCGCCAGGCAGGCGGTGGTTCGCAATCCCGGCACCGCGACTCGCTTGCCTTTGATCGCGCTCCGGGCATCCCGCGGGGCGGGGTCCAGCGCTACGATGCGCGGGCCGTACCCATCGCCCATGGAGGACCCGCTCGCCAGCAGGGCGTAGCGATCGGCGAGGTACGCGTAGGCGTGGATGGACACCGCCGAGACCTCGAGCTCGCCGCGCAGGGCGCGCTGATTCAGGCTTTCGATGTCGGCGAGCTCGTGCACGTAACGCAGCTGGCCCGTGTCCAGCTTGCCCTCGGCCAGCGCGTAGAACATGAACGCGTCGTCGGAGTCGGGGCTATGAGCAATGCGAATGGTTTGAACCATGTGATCACCTCGAGCCCACGCTGGCGGTTGCGCGGACCCGGAAATCATCGAGGATGGGCTTGTGCTCCGCGTACTCCGGCTTGGCGGTGCGGAGCTCGGCGTCGTAACGAGACAGGAAATCCCGGTAGCTCTTCGTGAGGCCAAGCGAATCGTTCTTCCGCTCCGCTACTTCACCGCGGATCACGGCGCTGAACAGGTGTCCCGGCGTCTGGGTCTGGATCGTGTCGGCGAGGGCGAGTGCCGCCTGCAGGTCACCCACGGCCAAGTGGATCAGGGCAGCGTGGAAGCGCAGGTCGCTGTTCACGCTGTCGAGCATGGCGTAGGCGCCGAGCGCCATGGGAGAGAACTGCTGCACGGTGAGCGAATCGCCGCTTTCGCCGGCCCGCACCACGCGGTCGAAGAGCCGATCGAAGCGCTCGCCGGGAGACATCTTGCTGATGTCGGGCGCCGGCCCCGACAGTCCGGGTCCGGATCCCGCGTTTCCCGCGTTGGCCATTGCCGGAGCCGCGCCCGGCCGGAAGCTGCCGGCCCTCCACAAGAGGACCGTCAGTCCGAGCAGGACGGCGACGCCGGCGATGATCCAGGCGAGCCGTTCTCGCGGATAGCCGCTCGAGCGCGATCGGACGGCGGCGCCACACTGGTGACAGAAGTGCGCTCCCGCGGAAAGCTGGGTACGACAGGCTGGACAGAGTCCGGGGTCGGCGGGGGCGCCGCACTGGGCGCAGAATCTTCCAGTAATGGCCGCTCCACAGGCGGCACAGTGCCGGATCGCCGCGGGTGACGGTTCGCTCGCTGCTGGGCTCATCGGGCCTCTAAGCTAGCGGCCCTGCGTGTCTTTCGCCCCCTTTCGCGGCGAGGAGGCGGGCCTTACTCATTCAATGGGATGACCTCCTCACCCCTCGACCTGCCGGACCATCCCGGCGCCCGTCATCTGGGAGACCTGGCACGCGGTGAAAACGCGTGGCGGGTATACCTGGAAACGCAGGCCAGCAGCTCTCCCGCGCGCGGGAGGATCCACTTCGTGTCGGACGCTGCCACCCGCTCGACGGGATGGATTTTCGTGGAGCCATCCGATCAGGACCTCATGCGCCGGTTCCAGGATTTCAGCGCCGTCGAGCTCTGGAAGCTGCTCGAGAGTCTCGGTTAATTCGTTCTTCGCGGAAGCATGACTTTGTCTCGCCACGTAGCGGCGGCGCTCGTGGCGCTCCTGCCTTCGGCCACCAGCGCGCAGCAGGCTCCTCGTGACAGCTCGGCGGTCGTTCACGCAATCGAGATCCGGCGGCTGAACATTTTCGCGCCGAGTGAGGCGCGCAGCTTTCTGCCGCGTCTGGCGAACAGCCTGCATCGCACCACGCGCGTCTCCGTGGTCTCTCGCGAGCTGCTCTTCAAGGCCGGCGCGCCGTACGATTCGGCCGTGGTCCAGGAGACCACCCGCAACCTGCGCAACCTCGGAATCTTCCGGCGGGTGCTGGCGGATTCGGTCCGGACCGATAGCGGGCTGACCATCAAGCTGACGACGGCGGATGGCTGGAGCACCCGCCTTATCGCGAACATCAGCAGCACGGGCCACAGCACCGTTCCCGTGGTGGGGCTGGCGGACAACAACTTTCTGGGTACCGGGACCTACGTTGCCGTGCGGTACCGGAAGAACCCGGATCGCTCCGAGGTCACCCTGACGTTTCAGGCGTTGCGCCTGTTGCCGGATCGCATGGGGATTTCGTTGCAGTACGAGGATCTGAGCGACGGGTGGGTCAAGTTCGCATCGCTCTTCCGGCCGTTCTATGCCGTCCCCGCGCGCGCGAGCTGGGGACTCGCCGGGGATCAGCGCAAGATCCGGGTGCTACGCGTCTTCAACGGCTCCGCCGATGCGAGCGATTCCCTGCAGCGCCGCTATGCCATCGGGTATGGCAGCGTAGCCCTCGCTCTGCACGCCAGCTCAGCGGGTTACCTGCGCGTCGGGCTCAGCGGCCAGGCGCGCCGCGATGACTACGCCGCAGCATCCCGCGTGGACACCCTGCGGCGCACCGTGACCGGGGCGTTCGGCGGCTTTCTGCAGTGGCGCCGGGCGCACTACCTGGTCGGGACCGGCCTGCAGGGCTTCGGACGAGAGGAAGACATCGATGTCGGGACCGCGATTGCGAGCGGGATCAATCTGACGCCGAGGGGCCTGGGTTATCGGGAGGACGGTATCGTTCCTTCCGTGGTATTCCGTGCCGGGATCGGCCGGACCGATCGCTTCGTCCAGCTCTACGCCAGCTCGATCGGACGTTTCACCGGCGAGGGCCTGGATTCGGGGTCGGTGCACCTGGCGGCGACCTTGTTCCTGCGACCCGGGCCGCGGCAGCTTGCGGTGTTCCACGCCGCCCGCGGCTGGCAACGCCGGCCCGCCCCAGGTGCGGAATTCGACCTTGGCCTCGGTCTGGGTCCCCGCGCCTTCCGTCAACACGCCTTTACGGGCGATCGCGCCTTTTTCACCTCGGCGGAGTACCGCTACACGCTGGCCGACGAAGTGCTCAAGGTCAGCGCGGTCGGGCTGGCGGGGTTCCTCGATTATGGTGGCGCCTGGTACCACGATGCTGCGCGGCGAACCGGCTGGGATTTCGGGCTGGGGCTCCGCTTCGGCCTGACGCGATTCACCAATCTCCGTAACCCGCGGGTCGACCTCGCCTATCGTGCCAAGAACGACGCCCAGCAAGGTGGGTGGGTGGTGATCGTCGGCTCGGGCCTGAGCTTCTCTCCGACGGGTCGGCTCGACCCGCCCTGAACCGTCCCGCTCTGGCGCCCCGGGTGCGGAGGCGTAGCTTCTCGTCATGAGCGAGACGCCTTCTCTGGGTGCCGCGCCGGCGGAAGGCCCGCCTGCGCCCCCGCCTCCGCGCCGGCATTGGTGGTGGCGCTGGAAGCTGTGGCTGGCCCTCATCGTGTTCGCCCCGATCGTGGGCTTTACGCTGTATACGGTGGGCACGCTGAAGTGGACCTACTCCCAGGGAATCCGCGCGGGATACCTGCAGAAGTTCTCCCACAAAGGCTGGGTCTGCAAAACCTGGGAGGGCGAGCTGGCCCAGACCAATTACCCCGGTGCCGCTCCAGTGATCTGGCCCTTCACGGTGCGCAGCGACGCGGCGGCCCGGCAGCTCAACCTGGCGCTGGGCCGCAGGGTCCTGCTCTTCTACCGCGAGCACCGCGGCATTCCTTCGCGGTGCTTCGGGGATACCAACTACTTCATCGACAGTGTTCGGATCGTCCAGTAACCCCGGCGCGTTACGCTGTGCCGGTGTCCGCTTGCGGTTCAGGGGGGTGGGGTGACACCTTCTCGGGAGCGGCGCCGTAGCCAAGTGGTAAGGCAGAGGTCTGCAAAACCTCCATTCGTCGGTTCGATTCCGACCGGCGCCTCTGCCCTGAGAGGGTGATGCATCATGTCGTTCCGCTCCTGGCTGGTCCCCACCGCATCCCTGCTCACGCTGCTGCCTGCCCCGGGCTCGGGCCAGGGCCAGCCCCAGCCGGTGTCGCTCGGCGCCATCACCGGCATCGTCCACGCCGCCGGCAAAGGGCCGGTCCTGGTTGGGGCGCGGGTTACTCTGGTCGGGACCACGCTCGCGGTGGTGACCGGTAACCACGGGGAATTCGCCTTCAACGGGCTGGTCCCGGGCCGCTACGTCATCCAGGCCAGCGCGATCGGCTACGGCACGCTGAGCTCGGAGATCGAGGTGAAGGCGAAGGAAACCCTGGAAGTCGAGTTCGAGGCCGAGCCCGAAGGGATCCGGCTCCCCGAGCTCACCGTCGCCGAGGCACCGAACCTTCCCCCGGAATTCGTGCGGCGGAGTGAGAGTGGCGGGGGTCGCTATTTCAATCGGGCCGCAATCGAAAAACGCAACGCGGCGTCGATCGGCGACCTGTTGCGGACCGTCCCTGGGCTCCGGGTGAACTGCACCGTGTTCCCCTGCCGACTGGCACTCGTCCGGCAGCGAAATTGTCCCATGGCCTACTGGCTGGACGGGATGCCCGCGGACGCGGGCATGGTGATGATCCAGCCGCCCCGTGACCTCGACGGCGTCGAGATCTATTCGGGGCTCGCCGAAACCCCACCGGAGCTGTTCCAGCCGAACACCTGCGGCGCCCTGGTAGTGTGGACCCGCACGCCGCCGAAGGTGCCGAAGAAACCCAAGAAGCCCAAGCCGGAACCCGCGGCAAAGCCGGACACCGTGCTCGCCCGTTTCTCAGGACCTGGGCTCGGCCAGTTGTAGTTCGCCTTCCCAGCGGGCCATCACCGCGGAAGCGAGGCAGTTGCCCAGCAGGTTCACCGACGTGCGCGCCATGTCCATGAACGCGTCCACGCCGAGTATCACCGCCACCCCTTCCAGCGGCAGCCCGAAGGTCACCAGCGTGCCGGAGAGGATCACCAGCGCCGCGCGGGGCACGGCGGCGACGCCTTTGCTGGTGAGCATCAAGGTCAGCATCATCACCAGCTGCTGGCCGAGGCTGAAGTGCAGCCCGGCGGCCTGGACGACGAAGATCGAGGCGATGGCGAGGTAGAGCGTCGAGCCGTCGAGGTTGAAGGAGTACCCCGTCGGCAGCACGAAGGAGACGATGCGCCGCGGCACGCCGAACTTCTCCATGTTCTCCATCGCCAGGGGCAAGGCCGCTTCCGAGCTCGCCGT